>JBDUAH010000033.1:0-13925 GCA_040004745.1 Chthoniobacterales bacterium
ACGAAGAGGGGAAGAAGATCACCTGGCGCGATGGCGTGCGCGCGATTTACGCGATTTTGAAATACAATTTCTTCGTGAAATGAAGACGCCGAACGCCGCGGCATTGGAGGACGTGGCGACGCCGGATGCGCAAACGCGTGACCCCGGCGCAGTGCGGGCGATGTTCGATGGCCTGGCTCGCCGGTACGATCTGGCGAATCACCTTCTCAGCGGTGGAATTGATTTTTGGTGGCGCCGTCGCGCGGTGGACATGGTGGCAGGCTGGCACCCCCGGCGCGTCCTCGATCTCGCGACGGGAACTGGAGACCTGGCCTTGGCTTTGGCCCGCAATCTGCCGGACTCCGAGATTACCGGCGCGGATTTCTCGCCGGAGATGCTGGCCCTGGCGGCGCGCAAAGGTGTTTCCAAAACAGTGGTGGCGGACGCGCTGGACTTGCCGTTCAGCGACGGAGTTTTCGATTGCGTGACGGTGGCATTCGGATTGCGCAACATGGCGGACTGGGGCGCGGCGCTGCGGGAGATGGCGCGTGTGCTGGATGCTGGAGGTCACGTGCTGGTCCTCGATTTTTCGATTCCCATCCCGGCGTTGCAGCCCGTCTATCGGTTTTATCTGCATCGTTGTCTTCCCACGTTGGCGGCTCTCGTGACCGGGAAGAAGGACGCCTACGATTATCTCGGCGCTTCGATCGAGAAATTTCCCAGCGGTGTGGCGATGAAAAAACTGATCGAGTCGAACGGCTTCGAAGCGGCGCGTGCGATTCCTTTAACCGGTGGAGTCGCGACAATCTATGTCGCGATACTGGCTGCCGGCACGAAGTGACGCCTTCCCAGCCTCGTCAAGTTTCTGAACCGCGACGCTTGGGAAACGTCACTCCTTGACCGAGGGCGAGGTCGACGGCGATGGAGTCGGGGACGTGGTCGACTGAGCGGACGCGGGTGCAGGCGTCGCCTCTGCCATGAGCGGCAAACGTAGTGCATTGAAGTCCGGATTGCTCAGAACGAAAACGCCTGGCTGTCCTTCGACGCGTGCATACCACATCCCGTCCCCGGCAGGTCCGCCGACGATGAGTTTGTGTGCGGCTTTGTCGTCTGGTGAAGTGGTAAACTCGATCGTGATCTGCACCATGTCGAAGGCCTGCGCAGGCATTTCGCCGCCAATCCAACGGACCGCGCGCAGCTTGGTCAGGGTGTCGAGGAGCGATTCGAGATGGACCTTATTGATCGGCTCATTCCCGCCTTCGCGAGTCCACTGTTCGTTAGCGCTTCGAACCAGCGTAGCCACGCGGTCAGTGCTCACGGTAAGACGATGCACCTCTTCGGGTTTGAATTTGAAAATTGAAGTTTCCTGCCACTGCACCGGATCGGAAAAAATGTCATCGAGCAGCCTTCTCCGTACGGTGACGATGAACGGCTCTTCGCCCACGCGGGCATAGACGTTATCACCCTCGGTTCGTCCGAAAGCGACTGTGGCAAAAGGTTCCTCGCCCGCTTTCGATTCCGCCGTGTTTTCCGATGCGAAGGAACTGAAGGTGAGGCGGAGTTGCGGCTGATCGAGTCCGTATTTCGGCAAATCCGAAGCGACATCTTCGACGAACTTTGTTACCTGCTCGTTCTTCAGGGTCTCGAGCAGCCGGGTGACTTCGGCGGAGTTGGCAGGCCGGTTTTCCAAATTCGCGATCGTCCAATTCCGGTCTTTGCGCGCGAGGACGGTTTTGGGGCGGCCCGGTGCTTCGATCGTGATCCGATCCAGCACATCGGTCGCGATCCGGATTAGATGGCGATCACGCAAGTCGCCGGGGGTAAAGGCGAGGATGGCTTCGATCTTCTTCGGCAATGTGTAAACGAAGCTGCGTGCGGAAAAGCGCACATAGACTTGCTCCTTTTCTTTCTCCGGCGACGCCCCGATTTGCAGCGTCCGGCCGTCGGCTTCATCCGCCGTGAAGAGAGTGATAGCGCCGCGTGGCTCGGCCAAGCCGTAGGGCCGGAGGTCTCCACGATCGTCCGCGACGAATTGCTCGATGCGCGCGCTGGTTACTTGCGCCAGGAGGTCGCCGATTTTTAGATTATCCGCGCGCGCGCGCAACGGCTTCACGATTTCCCAGTCTTCGCCGTGCTTCTGCAATTCCATTTCGCCCGCGGGCGTTTTCAGCACCACGCGCGTGACTTGGGCGGTGGTGATCTCGGTCAATTTGCGATCGCGGAACTCCTCCGGCTTGATCTCGATGTCCTTCTTCACCGACTGGCGGACGAGGAACGTCTCAGGGGAATTTTCGAAACGGACGTACGTCCGATTTTCCAGCGCGGCATCTTTCCCGAAAAGAATCTCCGGCGGCATCTCCTTTCCGAGAAGTTTGAGCCGCAGTTTTGGCTTCACCAGATCGTATTCGGCCAGCCGATTTTTATCCGCCGCGATCTCTTTCGCGGAGATGGTTTCGTCCTTCTCCCAGCTTTCGAGATCTGCGAGCAGCTTCGTCACCTCCTGGGCATCCGCTTGATCTTGAATCGGCGCTTCCACCCGCCATTTCCCTTTGGCGCGGCGGAGCGTGATCGTGTCTTCGCCGTTTTGAATCTCCACGCCTTCGAGCTTGTCGCGGTCGAAGTTAAGCAGATTGCCGGCGCGGCGCTTCGCTTCCTCCGTGTTGGGCCGCTGGCTCTCGTAAAATTTAATCCAGACGCCAAGCGCAGTGACGAGGCAGAGTAGGATCAGCGTGGTTTTGTATTTCATCCGCTCGTTCGGGAAATCAGGTCCGGCGCTGCCACCAGACGCCCACACCGATCACAGCAGGCAGGAGAGGGAGCAGGAAAAGAATCAGCCAGCGGAGGCGGCGCACAGATCCGTCATCGAGACTGAAGGTGAGAGTCTGGGGCACCTTGGGCGCGATTCCGATGAGCTGTTCGCGATTGAGGAGCCAGTTGATCGCGCCCGAGACGAAGTCCAGACCTTGCTGCCCTTGTTGCAGCCCACTGTCCTCCGCAAAGGTCGAGTTCGCGACCAGAACCAAACGCGAAGAACTCGTCTGCACCCGTTCATCTCCGCTTCCGCCTTTTTCAATCGAGACCGCGAAGTTCAACGGCACATCATGATCGCGTCCTTGCGTGAATTGGAGCACGGTCTCATCCGTGGAATTGTAATCCACTTCGCCCCAGTAGCCGGGTTCAGCTTGGGCCAGTGGTTGGCGTTGAATGTTAGGCGCGCCCGAGTGGCCTGGCGGCGCCAGATCGACCGTGGACGTCGCGCCTAAAAATGGTGCCTGGACTCCGGCGAGGCGTTTTGTGATTGGACTATCCGGAAGGAATCGACCGACGACATCCCGGATGCGAGCCACTTCCTGGATTCCGGTCTTCACGTTGGCCATCAGGCGGTCATCGTTCACCTTCACGCCGAGTCCGACGAGAAAGGCGAGAAGATTTGGCGTCTTCGCGGTTGGATCAAGCAGCAGGAGAATGCGGCCTTCCTTGTCCCAAAATTCGCGCAAAAGTTTCATCTCGCGGTCTGAGAAATCGTATTTCGGGCCCACAATCATGATCGTCTTCATCTCCGCCGGAACCGCTGGCACTTCGAAGAGATTGAGTTCCTGAAGTTTGATGTTGTCGTTTTCGAGCAAGGTTTTCAAAACCGAGATCGGGCTGCGCGCGCCGGCCTGTGGAGCCATCGAAGCGCTGATCGAGGGCGCGGCATCGTTCAACTCTGGTTCCTTATGGCCGATCACGTAGCCGACCACGTTCTTTTTCCCTTCCACCACGTCCATCATCGCGCTGGTGATCGCCTGCTCGCCTTTAAACGCGGTCACACGAGGTCCGTCGCCGAGCATCTCGTTTCCTTGATCGATATCCGCCATTTCCGAGGCTTTGACGATCTTGTTGCGTCCCTCGTAATCCACAATGACAACGTTCTCGTCGGTCACGACTTTGTATTTATCGAAGATTTCCTTGGCGCGAGCCAGGCTGCGCGCAGGGTCGATATTCTCGACGTCGATTTTCCCCTTCGCGGCGTATTGATATTCCTTCAGGAGGTTCTGGACGTCCTCGCCAATGGCGTCGCTCACACCGAAGAAAACGGTCAATCGCACCTTGCCCTTGATCGTTTCGAGGAAGCGCTTCGATTTATCCGAGAGCGTATATTTTTTGTCGCGCGACAAGTCCCAGCGCTTGTAGTGCTCGAAGCCCAGATAGTTGACCATGACCGCGAGCAAAAAAAGGAGCGTGATCTGCACGAGCACGTTCACGCCGATGCGAACGCGGTGGATCTTTTTATGAGCCGGAGGATTCCCAGTCGCCATCGTCAGAGCCTCCATTTCCGCGTTTGAAAGGCGAGATGCGTCAGGATCAGCATCACGATCGTCATGCTAATGTAGAGCACCATCGGCCGGGTATCGATTTCACCGCGCGAGAGCGTCCCCATTTGTTCGATCGCGGAGAAATAGCCCAGCAGTTGGCGGGTCGCGGAACTGACTTCGAGCATGACGAACGAGACCAACCCGAGGAAAAAGAGCAGCGTAATGACGACAAACGAAATGACGGCGGCGACGATTTGATTCTTTGTCAGGACGGACGCAAAACAGCCGATCGAGATGTAGAACATGCCCAGCAGCAGCAGCATGAGATAACTTCCGAGATACGCGCCGACTGAGGTGGCGGCGGGTTGCTTCGTCACGAATTGGAAAATCGCGAAGTAGAGCAGCGTTGGAACCCAGAGCACGATGTAGAAGACGAGCGCGCCGAAAAATTTCGAAAGGACCACCTGCCAATCGCGCACCGGCGCGGTCATCAGCGGCTCGATCGTGCCGAGCTTAAACTCCTCCGAGAAAAGCCGCATCGTGATGAGCGGGAAAATGAGGACGAAGGCGAACCAGAAGAAAATCGAATTAAAGAACGCTTCCTGCACGGAATAGCCGACCGGCTTGCCGTTCATGAAGGAGAGCTGGAGGTAGATGTCGGCTCCGCTCAGGAGGAGGAAGAAGACCAGCACCACATAAGCGATCGGCGAGTAGAAGTAGCTGCGCACTTCGCGTTTGAGCAGGGTGTAGAATTTACGCATGGCGGGATGCCTCCGCGGAGATCATCATCCTGAAGCGCGTAGACGCTGAAGGATGTCGCAATCGTACGGATCGCGCCTGAGATGGATTTGCGTGGTCGACAGCGCGTCGGGGAGATCCCTCACCCACTTCGCGGTTCGGGACAGGGTGAGGCTGGAACTGTAAAAAATCCATCAGTCGTCGTGATGAGTGAGCTCGACGAAGACATCTTCGAGCGTGGCTTTGCGCTGCGTTAGTTCGCGGACGGTCCAGCGTCGGATGGTCGCCAAACGAAAGACTTCCTCGCGCACATCAGCGCCGGATTCGACGCGCAGAGTGAACGTTTGCCAGTCTCCCTCCGCTTCGCTGGTCACATCGCGCACGCCTGTGATCTGCTTTAATTGCTCCGCGCCGTTATCCTGCCCGACTTTCGCTTCCAGCAGCACGCCGGTGGCGGTGCGGATTTCGCCTAACAAGTTCTCCGGCGTGTCACAGGCTTCGATTCGCCCTTTGTTGATAATAATGACGCGACTGCAGGTCATCTCCACCTCCGGCAAAATGTGGGTGGAAAGCAGGATGGTGTGTTGTTTCCCGAGATTCTTAATCAAGTCGCGCACTTGACGAATTTGGTTCGGATCGAGGCCGCTGGTCGGTTCGTCGAGGATTAACAGATCCGGCTCATGCACCAGCGCATCCGCGAGGCCGACCCGTTGGCGGAATCCTTTCGAAAGCGAGCCGATGAGTTTCTTCTCAACTTCCTTCAGGCCGCAAAGCTCCTTCACATCTCCAACGCGTTCACTTACGCGGCGATACGGCACGCCTTTGAGCGCGGCGCGATAGTCGAGATATTCCGTCACCCGCATGTCGGTGTAGAGCGGCACGTTTTCCGGCATGTAGCCGAGATGCGCGCGGGCCTGCAGCGATTGCTCGAAAACATCGTAACCAGCAATCGAGGCGCGACCGGAGGTGGCCGACATGAAGCTCGAGAGAATCTTCATCGTGGTGCTCTTGCCCGCGCCATTAGGCCCGAGGAATCCCATGATCTCACCTTTGCCGACCTCGAAACTCAGGTCCTGCACGGCCGTGTGGCCGGCGTAGCGCTTGGTGAGATTTTCAACCTTGATCATGCGGATATTTTTCTGAGACAACTGAAACGCCCAAGCGTTGCAGATTTTTTTGCGGCTCAACGCGCCGTCAAGGTCACGCGCGCCAGCCGGGGGGACTGTCCACCGTTGCGCACGATCCCGACAGTGAAATCGACCGGCGTGCCGGTTTTCGCCCGCGCCAGCAGCTTCTCCACTTGGGCGATTCGGTTCACGTCGTATTTGCCCACGCGATAAATCACGAGGCCGCGTTCGATCCCGACGCCGGCGGCCGGGCTTCCGTCTTCGACGGCACTGATTAAAACCCCTTTGCCGTCCGTCAGCTTGAGCGCATCGGTCAATTCCGAAGTCAGCTCCTGAAGTTGCATCCCGAAAAGACGTTCCGCGTTGGACGGACTCGCCGAATCCTGAGGCACGGGAGTTTGCGGTGCAGGTTGTTTCTCCGCGACGCGTTTAAACTGAACGACCGTGTCCCGCACTTCGATCGCTGGAATTGCGAAGCCCAGCCCCTGCGCCGGCACACCCTGCGGAGTGAAAGCCATTTTGGCGGAGCTCACTCCCACGAGGCGACCCGAAAGATCGATCAGCGGTCCACCACTGTTGCCGGGATTAATCGCCGCATCCGTTTGCACGAGATTCTTGTATTCGAAATCGCCCACAGTGATGTCGCGTTTCAAACCGCTCAGCACGCCACGGCTAATCGAGCCGCTGTAGCCCAGCGCGTTCCCCACTACGATCACCGTTTGGCCGAGCAAGTTCGGCGAGAGATCATTTAAATTGACGAAGGGCAGCGGATCCTTCGACTCAATCTTGATGAAGGCGAGATCCTTTTTTTCATCACCGGTGATGTAGCGCGCGTTCAGCGTTTTCCCATCCGCCAGCGTGACCTCAATTTTCAAATCGGCCGCGCGCTCCACGACATGCTGATTCGTGATGATATAACCCGCCGGATCGACGATGAAGCCGGAACCGAGGCTTTGCAGCGTCTGCTGAATCTCACGCGGCCGGGAGCGGTAATTGCCGAAATATTGCGCCGCGAAATCCTCAAACGGATCGCGCACCCGCCGACGGACCACGCGCTCGGTATTGATGTTCACGACTGCCGGTAACACCTTCGCCACTGCCAGCACGCCCGGCTCAGAAGCGGGATCGGCTTGTGCCGGTGCTCTGAGAGCCGAAGCGAGGCTGAGCAAAACCACGCTCAAAGCCGTCGCGCTTTTCTTCCAACGATTCGCGAGTCTAACCATCTGTGCAGCAAGTAACCGGGCCGTTTCGGCACTGTCAACTTGCCCTGCCAGTACCGACAACGCAGATTACACCTCACATGCGCCCGTCGTTTGCGACTCATCTCAACCTCGATTTGCTCGAGGAAAATTACCGCCGCTGGCAGGATAACCCGGACGGTGTTGACTCTGGGTGGTCGGCTTTTTTTGAAGGCTTCGAGCTGGGAAATCTGGAGAAGCGAAACGGCGCTGCAGCGTCGGCTGCTTCCGGCGTGGAGAGTTCACTGCAGACGCGCATCGATGGGCTTGTTTACGCTTATCGGACGCTCGGCCACACCGTCGCGCAGTTGAATCCGTTGGCCGATAAACGGCCACAGAATCCGTTGCTAACTCTGCGCGAACTCGGCTTCAGCGAGAAGGATCTCGATCTCCAGGTTTCCTCGAAATTCTTCCTCGGTAACGCGCGTATGACCCTGCGCGAGATGATCGCGAAACTGCAGGCCATCTACGCGGATTCGATCGGCTCGGAATTTCAGCATATTCAGAACACGCGCATCAGAAACTGGGTGCGGCATCGGCTCGAATCGCGCCCGCCGAAACATAGCGCCTCGCGTCCGGTGCAGATCGCGCTTTTACGCGCGCTGCTCGAAGCAGAATTGTTCGAGACTTTTCTGCATACGCGTTACGTCGGGCAGAAGCGCTTTTCGCTGCAGGGCGCGGAATCGCTCATGGTCATCCTCGACACGATCCTGCATAAGTGCCCGAACGCCGGCATCGAGGAAATCTGCATGGGCATGGCGCACCGCGGGCGGCTCAATGTGCTCGCGAATTTCCTCCAGAAATCCTTGCGCGTGATCTTTACCGAGTTCACGGAAAACTACGTGCCGAACCTCGTCGGCGGCGATGGCGATGTGAAGTATCACCTCGGTTATCGCACGATCCGAAAGCTGGCGGAAGGCGCGGAGGTAGAGATTCGCCTGGCGGCAAACCCGAGCCATCTCGAAGCCGTCGATCCGGTGGTGGAGGGGACGGCGCGCGCGCGTCAACGCATCCGCCGCGACACGGAACGACGGCGCAGCGTTTTGCCATTATTGGTGCACGGCGATGCGGCGTTCGCGGGGCAGGGGATCGTTTACGAAACGCTCAACATGTCGCAACTGGCCGGCTATTCGACCGGCGGCACGGTGCACGTGGTGGTGAACAATCAGATCGGCTTTACCACTTTGCCGGAAGACGCACGCTCTTCCATGTACGCCACCGATATCGCGAAGACGATCGAAGTCCCTATTTTTCATGTGAACGGAGACGACCCGTTGGCGACAATGTTCGTCACCGAACTGGCGCTCGATTTCCGTCAGGAGTTCAGCCGCGATGTCGTGATCGACATGTATTGCTATCGGCGCTTCGGTCACAACGAAGGCGACGAACCATCCTTCACTCAGCCGGACCTTTATTCGAAGATCGATCGCCGGCCCTCGGTGCGGAAACTTTATCGGCAGGAGTTGATCGAGGCCGGACGTCTCAGCGAAGAAGAAGCGGCGTCGCTCGAAAGCGAGTTCGAAGGCCGGCTCCAGACCGCGTTGGATGACGTGAGAGCGCACGCCACCGAACCAGCCGACCGCAAGGAACAATTCAACGAATCGACTGCCGTTTTTCAGCCGGACTTCTCTTTCGACGCGGTGCCAACCGCAATCACAAACGACGCGCTCAGCACCATCGTCAAAGGGCTCACTTGCGTGCCGGATGGATTCAAGATTTTGCCGAAAGTGAAGCTGACGGTTTTGGATCGCCGCCGCAAAGCCTTCGAAGCCGGCGGGCCGTACGATTGGGGTTTTGCGGAAGCGCTCGCGTTTGGCTCCCTCTTACTGGAAGGCACACCCGTCCGGCTTTCCGGGCAGGACAGCCGACGCGGCACGTTCAGTCATCGACACGCGGTCGTGTACGATGCGGAAACTGGCGAGCCGTATATTCCGTTGAAGAACCTCGCTCCCGATCAGGCACCCATCTGCATTTACAACAGCCTTCTTTCCGAAGCCGCCGTGCTCGGATTTGATTACGGCTACTCGGTGAATTTCCCGGAAATGCTCTGTCTCTGGGAAGCGCAGTTCGGCGATTTTGCGAACGGCGCGCAGAACATTATCGATCAGTTCATCGTCTCCGCGGAATCGAAATGGCAACGCCCTAGCGGCATCGTCTTGCTCCTGCCGCACGGGTACGAAGGTCAGGGTCCCGAGCATTCCAGCGGACGCGTCGAGCGTTTCCTCCAACTCGCGGCGGAGGATAATATTCAAGTCTGCAATCTCACCACGCCTGCGCAGTATTTCCATGTTCTGCGCCGGCAGATGAAGCGCGATTTCATCAAGCCGCTCATCATCATGACGCCGAAAAGCCTGCTCCGCGCCGAGCATGCCACTTCGCGCACGGAGGATTTCACGAACGGCGGGTTCGAAGAAATCCTGGGCGCGCCGACCCTCGGCACCACGGAGCAGATCAAGCGTATCGTCTTTTGCTCCGGCAAAGTTTATTACGACCTCCTCAAGAATCGCGAAGCGCAGAAGATTAGCGAGGCGGCTTTGATCCGCGTCGAGCAGCTCTACCCGCTGCACGAGGAGAGATTGAAAGCGCTGGTCAACGGGTTTCCGAGTGATGCCACCCTCATCTGGTGCCAGGAGGAACCGCAAAACATGGGTGCGTGGACGTTCATCGAACCACGCCTGCGGGCTCTCTTCGGTCGCGAGATTTCCTACGCGGGACGCAACGCCAGTGCCAGCCCCGCGGTCGGCGCTCTGACCTTGCACAAAGTGGAGCAAGCGCAGCTCATCTGGGAAGCATTAAGCCTGTAGCCGCGGCGACTTCTCCATTCGACCCCAACCCGCCTTTACGCATACTGTAGTCCGTCCATGAGCATTGAAGTAAAAATTCCGGCAGTCGGTGAATCCATCTCCAGCGGCATCGTCTCCGTCTGGCACAAAAAAGATGGCGAACAGGTTCAAGCCGGCGACCCGCTCTTCACGCTCGAAACCGACAAAGTCTCAACCGAGATTACGGCCGAAAAAGCCGGCGTCCTGCAAACCATCGCGGCTGAAGGCCAGGAAGTGAAAATCGGCGAGGTAGTCGCGACCATCGATGAATCGGCCACCGCCACCACGCCCTCGGCCAGTGTCGCTATCCCGACTGATGCCAAGGACAAACCGGATCCGAATCGCAACGATGCGCCGGTTAGCGGGGAAAAGAAATCGCCTAACGCAGAAGTGCTGTCTCCTGCCGTGCGCCGGATCGTCGAGGAAGAGAAACTGGAGACCGCCAATATTTCCGGCAGTGGCAAAGGCGGTCGCCTAACGAAAGGTGACGTTCTGGCCGCGGCGGAGAAACGCGGTTCTGCGCCAGCGGCTGAAACCGAGGAACCCGGGGACGACGCCAGCGCATCCGTGGCCTCGGGGTCCGAGCGCTCTACGCGCAAGCGCATGTCGCCCTTGCGGCGCAAGATTGCCGCCCAGCTGGTGATGGCGCAGCAGACGGCTGCGATTTTGACGACTTTCAACGAATGCGACATGACTGCAGTGATGGAGCTACGCAAAAAATCGCAGGACGCTTTCGTGAAGAAGAACAACTTCAAGCTCGGGTTCATGTCCTTCTTCATCAAAGCCGCGGTCGAAGGTTTGAAGACCGTGCCCGCGATCAACTCGCGCATCGAAGGCGACGATTTTATCCAGAACCACTATTTCGATATCGGCGTCGCGGTCGGGACGGAGCGTGGTCTGGTCGTTCCCGTCGTGCGCGATGCGGACAAGAAGACTTTTGCCGAATTGGAGGGTGACATCGGCGGCTTCGCCACCAGGGCTCGCGAAGGAAAAATTAAGATCGAGGATCTGCAGGGCGGTACCTTCACGATTTCGAACGGCGGCGTTTACGGCTCGCTCTTGAGCACACCGATTTTGAACCCGCCGCAAAGCGGCATCCTCGGCATGCATTCCATCCAGCAGCGGCCGGTTGCGATCGATGGCAAGGTGGAGATTCGCCCGATGATGTATCTCGCGCTCAGCTACGATCACCGCGCCGTCGATGGCAAAGAGGCCGTCACATTCCTCCTCAAAGTGAAGGAATGCATCGAGGATCCGACCAAGCTGCCGCTCGACTTTTAATTAAGCGCGGGTGGACCGTGCGGGTTTGGTGAGGCAAGCCGACGCTTGCACTACACGATAAAATTTATGGAAACATTCGACGTTGTAATCATCGGCTCCGGGCCGGGCGGCTATGTGGCCGCGATTCGTTCCGCACAGCTTGGACTCAAGACCGCCATCATTGAGAAGGATAAAGAGCTCGGTGGCACCTGTCTGAACATCGGCTGCATCCCGAGCAAGGCACTCCTTTCTTCCAGCGATCACTTCGCCTTCGCGAAAAAAGAAGCGGCCAAGCATGGGATTAAACTCAGCGGCATCGAACTCGATCTCGCGACCATGCTGGGACGCAAAGACAAGGTCGTGAAACACCTCACCAGCGGCGTGCGCGGCCTGATGAAGTTGAACAAAGTCACCACCTTTCAAGGCAAGGGAATCATTACTGCGGTCGGGAAAATCTCCGTTCAACCTGCGGAAGGCGATGCCCAGGAGATCGAGGCCAAGCATATCATCATCGCCACTGGGAGCGTGCCGGTGGAGTTGCCGAACATGAAATTCGATGGCGAGGTCGTCGTCAGTAGCACCGAAGCACTCACGTTTTCGAAGGTGCCGGAGAAGCTTCTCGTCATCGGCGGCGGTGCGATTGGTCTTGAGCTGGGCTCGGTCTGGAGCCGACTCGGATCTGACGTGACGGTGCTGGAATTTCTCCCGCGCATCGCGCTCGGCTTCGATTTGGAAACAGCAAACGCGTTGCAAAAAGTCCTCACCGCTCAGGGGATGAAATTCCATCTCGAGACGAAAGTGACGGAGGTGAGAGTCGAGAACGGCAAAGCCATCGCGAAGGCCACCAAAGGCGATGAGCAGCTCACTTTCGAAGCCGACAAAGTCCTCGTTTCGGTCGGCCGTCGCGCTTTCATGGAAGGCGTCGGCGCAGACAAACTCGGCGTCGAACTCGACGAGCGGAAACGCATTAAAGTCGACAAACATTTCCGCACCAACATCAAAGGCATCTACGCGATCGGCGATGTTATAGCCGGCCCTATGCTCGCGCATAAAGCGGAAGAGGAAGGCGTCGCGTGTGTGGAGATGATCGCGGGCAAAGCCGGTCACGTGAATTACGACGTCATCCCCGGGATCATCTACACAAACCCCGAAGTTGCTGGCGTCGGGATCACGGAAGACTACGCGAAAGAGGAAGGCATGGACGTGCGTGTCGGCAAATTTCCCTTCGCCGCCAACGGCCGCGCCCTCGCGGCGGATGACGCCACGGGTTTTGTGAAATTCGTCGCCGACGCAAAAACCGATCGCATCATCGGCGCTCACATCCTGTCGCATGTCGCTTCGGACTTGATGGCCGAATGCGTTGCCGTGATGGAATTCGGCGGCAGCGCGGAAGACCTCGGCCGCACCGTCCATTCACATCCGACTCACAGCGAAGCTGTCAAGGAAGCCGCGCTCGCCGTGAACAAGGGCGCGATCCACATCGGGAATCGCTAGGCGCACGCCTTCATTGTAGCCACGTCGCTGTGCGACGTGCGGGATTGGCGTTCTCCGCAGATCCGACATCTTTTTAGTGGCGGCCCTGGCTGCCGCACGTCCCGCAGGGACGTGGCTACACACCGGCTTCCCGGCGCAGACTAACAAACAGCGTCACCAAGCCCGCGATCGCGCAAACCACTCCGCCGAGCGCGAGCGCGAAAGGCGCGCCCATCCGCTCCGCGACCCAACCGGCCTCCAGGCTGCCCAGCGGGATCATCGCCCCGAAGACGAGGCCCCAGACGCCGAGTACACGCCCGCGCATCTCATCCGGCACGATGGTCTGCATCGTCGTGTTGGAGGTGGAAAAAAAGAGCAGCATGCCGAATCCGCCCACGCACATGAAGAAGAGAGCGAGATAATAATTGGTCGTGCGCGAGAACGCGATCAGCGCCACGGCGAAGAGCCAATTTCCCGCCAGCGCCACGTTCCGCGGTGGAAAAACATGGCCCGCTGTCGCCACCGTCAGCGCGCCGAGTAAGGCGCCCACTCCGCTGGCCGACATCAACCCGCCGTAGCCATTCGCGCCCGCACCGAAAACATCCTGCGCAAAAGCCGGCAAGAGCACTGCATACGACCAGCCGAAGATGCCGACGGTCCCGAGCAATCCGAGAATGGTGCGGACGCGTCGGTTTTGCCAAACGTATTGCACCCCGCTCCACGCGCTGGCCCGTGTCGTCGCCACATGCGCCACGTGCGGTGGCAGTCGCATCATGAGCAGACTCACGATGACCGCGATAAAGCTGACGCCGTTCAGCGCGAAGCAGGCGGCCGTTCCCAAACTCCCGATCACCAATCCGGCCAGCGCTGGCCCTACGATTCGCGCACCGTTGAAGATCGAACTATTCAACGAGATGGCGTTGAGCAAATCTTCGCGGCTCGTCATATCGAGCGTGAAGGCCTGACGCGCCGGCATATCGAACGCCATCG
>JBDUAH010000248.1:0-4091 GCA_040004745.1 Chthoniobacterales bacterium
AGGCGTCCGACTTGAACCATGGTGAGCAAGACTGCGGCGACGGCCGCAACTTGGGCCGCGCGAGAGCGGACCATATTTGCGAACACGGAAAACAGTCCAGCGCGATATGGCAGATTTTTGCGAAATCCGGAAACGACGCGTTGTTCGAAGGCGAGGTCGGGTTTCATTTCATCAAGGGTGGTGGCGATCATATTGTGGGTGGCGATTTCTTCGGCATGCAGGGCGCGGCAGGTTTCGCAATTCGCGAGATGCTCTTGCAACTGCGAGCGTTCTTCGGGGGAAAGCTGGTCGTGCACGGAGGCGGCCAGCCACGGTTCGATGTCGTCGTGAATGGTTGGCATGGTGGTTAGTCCATTGAGGCGAGCGCGGGTTGGAGGCGCTTGCGCATGGTTTGGAGGGCGCGGCCGAGAATGCCGCGGAGGGCGCCGTTCGTTAGGCCGAGCGTTTGCTCGATGGTGGCGTAATCGAGCGCGTCGAAATAGCGGAGGGTGATGGCGATGCGATGCGTTTCTGGCAAAGCGGAGAGAGCGCAGTGAACTCGGCTGCTCAGCTCAGCTTCGCGGGCTATTTGGTCCTGATGCGCCGCAGTGTCGTCGGCGAGTTCTTCGAACTCCTCGATTAGCGGACCGGATGGTCGGCGTTGCCTGGCTAAATCGCGAGCGCGGTTCCGCGCGATGGTCGCCAGCCACGCGGGGAATTTCTCCGGGTCACGCACGCGCCAGCGGGATTTCCAGGCTTTGATGACGGCATCCTGGACGGCGTCTTCGGCTTCGGCGCGATCCTGCAGGATGCCGTAGGCGATCGCGAAAAGCGCGCGGCTGGAGGCGCGGATGATCGTCTCGAAAGCATCGCGATCGCCTCGGATGGCGGCGCGGTAAATCTCGCGGTCGGTGGCGTCCATGTTGGGGGGTTCAACAGCCTAGACGTTTGAACGCGCGAATCCGCGCGGAATATTTTTGGAGCGCGATCGATCATCCTGAGCCGCGGAGACGGCGAAGGATATCTCCGATGGAATTAGCCTGGCCGTGATACGCTCCGCGCGGCATCCGATTCGGTTATCGGTCCTTGATTGTCCTTGATGACGGAAACGTGGATTGCAGCGGCGAGATCCCTCGGCCGTCTTCGCGGCGCGGGATGACCGTTGGACGCGTTGCCGTGTGTGAGCGCGTTTTGTGTACCAGCGCTAGAAAATCTCCACCACGCAGCCTTTGGTGACGAGGTCCTTGATCCGCGCGGCATCCCAATTCGCAGTGCGGATGCAACCGTGGCTGGCAGCGCGACCGATCGTCTCCGGATTATTCGTCCCATGAACGCCGACGTGCGGCTTGTTCAAACCCATCCACAGGACGCCGACCGGGTTATTCGGGCCGGCGGGAAGATTGTAGAAGTTGTCGGTTTTGACGCCGGAATTTAGGACGCCCTCGTCGTGGCGGAACCACGGAAGCGTGGCGATGCCGACAATCTTCCACGTGCCGATCGGCGCTGGGAGGGTGGCGGAGCCGGGCGTGATGGGGAATTCGGCGATGATCTTATCGCTCTCATCGTGGATTTCGAGGAAGCGCTCGACGGTATCGATCACGACCTTGCGGCCGGCCAGCGCGGGATCGTCCGCTTTGAAGCCTTCGCTCAGTTTTTCGATCTCAAACGGCTGGACGTTTGGCACTTTGAGCGTGTCGCCAGGTTTGAGCTTATCGAAGTTGATCCCCGGATTGATGTGGCGAATGAAATCCTCTGCGGCGTGGAAGCGTTCGCAAACGAACTCGAGCAACGAGCCATAGTTGAGAGCTTTCATTTTCGCCTGTTCGGATGGCTTCGACGAGGTGGCGCCAATGAACTTCAAGTCCTCCGGGCGAAATTCGTAGCGAGTGTAGGGCTCCGGCACTTGCTGGAGCAGCGATGCGTCCACGGCACCGTTGATCTCCATGCCGTTTGCTTTTTTGTAAGACACGAGCGCCTTGCGGAAGAACTCGCCTATCTTGCCGTCGATTTTTCCTGGCCCGAAGCCGTGATTATCGAGGAAAATCTGGAGCCGCACGCTGGTCTCTTCGTCGTAATTCGGAAGCGCGATCATCGGAGTGGGTGCGGAGCGGGCGCGCGGCGGGACGATCGGCGGCGTCGGCTTCTTTGCGGCGGGAGCGACCTTTGGCCGCGGGGCCGGCGTGGGAGTCGGCCGCGACCACGGCCAGCGCATCGGTTTCGGCGTCGGTTTCGGAGCTGCGAAAACGGCGGTTGGGACGAGCAATAAAGCGAACAGCGCCAGGGAGGCGAAAAATTTCATGAAGCGAAGAATCGTCGAGAACCTCCGCGCGCGCAATGTGAGCTGCCTAACGACTTCCAATTAGCGGGCTGCGCCGGGCGGCACTTCATCTAAGCGGTTTTGACCCAACAGCGGAGCACTTCGGCGACGCTCCATGCCTGCGCGATGCAACCACGCGGTGCGTGCGGCTTTTCCGCATCGAAGACTTCGCTGATCGTGCCGATGCCGGCCTCGGCGAGATGATCCGGGAAGGCGGCGAGAAAGGAACGCGCGGTCGCGCGCTGGTCTGGATGCACTTTTAGCCAGGCGTCAATGAAAGGTCCGATCAGCCACGCCCAGACCGTGCCCTGATGGTAGGCAGCGTCGCGGGTGCGCAGATCGCCATGGTAGGTGGGCTTGTAATCCTGATGTCGCGGTGAGAGCGAACGCAATCCCATCGGGGTGAGCAACTCGCGTTGCGCCACCTCCACCACCGCTGCCCAGTGTTCCGGCGCAAGCACGGGGTGGTCGAGCGAGAGGGCGAAAATCTGATTGGGCCGGCAAGCGGGATCGTCCCCGCCGGTGGGCGGATCGATCCCGTCGTACAGGTAACCACCTTCCGCAAACCAAAACCGCTCATTAAAGCGCCGAGTGACTGTGGGCTCGTTCTTCATGAAGTGGATTCCTTAGCTGACCGGAGTGGGACTGGGCGCAAGACAATCGCGGCTTCCGCCGGAAGAATCCAACCCTCATCCGTGATCAACTCGGTGGGTCCCTGTCCACCGTAAGCAATGGATTCGCTGCTCCACAGACTTTCCCATTTCGCGTGCCGGGGCGACGCCAGCAGCGGCTCCGGCAAAGGGTGAAGATTGATGCGTTTGCCAAAATTGATCAACAGCAGGCGATCGTCGCCTTCCGGCCCGAAGTAACGCAGGACGAAGGCATCTTCGCTCAGAACCGCACCGTCGAGCGCACGTTGTTTTTGCTCGAAGAAACGGGGATCCGCTTTGCGCAGACCGAGCAGATCTCGATGGAGCGCGCCGATCTCTTTGAACTCCTCGCGTTCGCTGCGGTCCAGTTTGCAGCTCGGAACGCCGCCTCAGCTGTGCCTGCGCCTCGGGACCGGCGATGGAGGGAAACTGGGTCAGAAATTCAAAGCGCCCTTTGCGGACAGCCTCTCCGAGTTCTCCGTCCAAATCGCAGAAGTAAAGGAAGGGCGTGGTGGCTCCGTACTCCTGGCCCTGGAACAACATCGGTGTCCATGGGCCGAGCAGAAGGAGCGCGGTCATTGCGCGATAGCGACCGGGAGAAGATTGCGCCCGCAGGCGCGCACCGTGGGTGGAATTGGAAACCTGGTCGTGATTTCGATAAAGCCGACGAAGGCCGGCGGCGAAATGTCGAGTGCAGCCTGACCTCGAGATTTCTCCTGCCAGGTGTAGAGCTGGCCTTGGAAGAGGTAGCCGTATTTAGCGGCAGAGATGAATTCCTGCGGATTCCCTTTGTAATCGGTGTAATACGCCTCGTTGCGACCAGTCAGAGCGACGATCGCACTGTGATGCCAGTCGTCATTCCACAGACCGTCGAGCCCCGCGCCTCCGCTCGCGAGAGGGCGAACCAGTTTGGTCTCCTGCGGTTCGTTCTCCGCGATGAGAATGATCGAGCGATCTCCGGCAGCCGCTCGTGCGGCAAGTCCGATGGCGGATAAAATATGTTCCGGGGAGTCATCGTGAATGTCCTGCGTAGCATCGAGGCGGAGTCCATCGAAATGGAAATCCTCGATCCAGTAACGCGCGTTGTTGATGAAAAATTCGCGCACCGGGCCGGAGTTGGGCCCGTCGAAATTGATCGAATCGCC
>JBDUAH010000249.1:0-4084 GCA_040004745.1 Chthoniobacterales bacterium
ACGGGAGTAGAAATGCGGTCAGGCTTTGTTGAATCTCGATGGAACTCGCGCCGAGCGATGCTTCCATTTCGCGGAACGACGGCAGATAGGTGTCGATCGCGAACGGGCCGACCATGCTCAAGGCCGCGATCAGCCAGGGCAACGATCGCCGGACCGTGAGCGGGCTGTGAGAGGTGGGAGGAGCGGACACCGCGCGCAGTTTCGGCGCGCGGTTCCACGTTGTCACGCAGGCGACGTTCGACGTGAGGGCGCGGTGACACCAAAAATGGCGCGTCCATGCTGAGACGACGCGAAGGCCGAGGGATCTCGCACCTGCAAGTGGGCGCGCTTGTGTAAACGAGCGTAATTGAGGCTGCGACGGGGAGATCCCTCGACACGCTTCGCGGCTCGGGATGGCCGGTTCCGCGTAAACGGCGGGCCGTCCGCAGTGCCTTGGCAAGACCCTTCCTAATCGCCCGCGGTCACTTCAACCCGAAGGAAGAAAGGGACGACGGCGCCGTTGCCGCTGATCGGATAAATCCGCAAGCGCCGCCGCCGCTCGCGCAGTGAACAGGAAATTGGTCACAAAGCGAAGACGGAACACTAAGCCACGCACGGACGGTGTTGATTTATTTTGCGCGAGTTTTGGGTAAAATAACGAGTTTGGCGCGCGTCCAGCTTTCCTCAACGGACATGCGCGTATTCGGCCAATCCAAGACATGGCAGGCGGGTAGCATGGCGCTCGTCGTTCTTCTTCTCCTGAGCCAAGCAGTCGAGGCGCGAAGCCGGCGCCATCGCAGGCCCAATCCGGTGACGGTGGCGATCGAGCCATTTCTATTCGTGCGTTCGGTTGTCCACGCGGTGGCGGATCCGATCATTTACAATGCGCCGCGCGTGTTGGCGACGCCCATCCGGGCAGCGCATGCGCGGCACGTCCGAGTGTTCCGCGGCCGCGAAGTGGACGAGAGCGAATTGGATGAAGACAGAGGCCACTACGCCGAGCCCGTTGAGGATGAACCGATCCGCGTGGCCTATTACTCTCGCACGCAACGAACTCCGCCGCCGCGACGTGAACGCGCCACCGACGACGATAGCGACGACATGGACAACGGCCTTCGCCAGGCGCGCGCAGACGAAGATTTTAACGAAGACGATGGACCGCAACCGACCGTCGGCGGAGGCCGCGCGGTCTTGCGCAATGGGATCGCGCACGCTCCCGCCAGCGCGCCGCAGAGTGTGAAGGACGCCATCCAGGGAGCGAATTCGCTCCGGCATAAGCCTTACATCTGGGGCGGCGGCCACGGGTCCTTTAGCGATCGCGGTTATGATTGCTCTGGGACGGTGTCCTTTGCTCTCCATCAGGCGGGAGCTTTGTCGACGCCGCTACCGTCCACCGATTTCCTGCGCTATGGCGAGCGGGGGCGCGGACGGTGGATTACGATCTATGCCCGGCCGGGCCATACTTTTGCCGTCATCGCCGGGCTGCGTCTGGATACGACGGATTTCCGCAACGGCGGGAATACCGGGCCGCGCTGGCATGCCGATCAGCGAGATACGCGCGGCTACGTGGCGCGGCATCCTGCGGGGATGTAGTTCCGCCGCGGCGCGCAAACGGCGTTCCTCCTTGACGCGCAATTCGTCACCCCCCTAGCCTTTCGTCGCCCCATGGATCCCACGAATCCCCAGCCCATTTCTGCCGCCGTTCCGCCGCCCCGCCCGGGCTGGTGGTCGCGTAATTGGAAATGGTGCGTGCCGGCGGGATGCCTGACGTTTATCGGAATTTTCATCGCGGTCATTCTGCTGCTCTTTGTGGTCATCTTCGGCGCGATGAGATCATCGGATGTCTACAAAGAAGCCGTCAGCCGCGCGCGGGCCAACCCCGAGGTGACTCGGGCGATGGGCGCGCCGCTGAAAGAGGGCTTTTTTGTCTCCGGGACTACGAATGTGAGCGGCGGGAGCGGCGATGCCAATCTCGAGATCTCGATCTCGGGGCCGAAGGGGAGCGGAAAGATCTACGCGGTCGCGGAAAAAGCGGCCGGCCAGTGGACCTATTCGCGTCTAGAAGTGGTCACGAACGGGCGCGACCAGCGGATCAACTTACTGGCTGAAACTCCCGACAGCGAGTAGCCACGGACCTCGCTGCGCGCGGACACGCCGCCCGACACCGCAGGAAGAAGTGCGCCCGGAAACGATCGGCGCTAAATTCTTGAATCCAAACCGGGGGATGACCGCATCTCATCCTTGAAACCATGAAACCGATTACGATTCGTCCCTTCGCCGCTTTGAAACTGATGACGCTGGCTGCGCTTGCGCTCCTCTTGCTGCTCCTAAATGGTTGCGAGTGGGCCGGTGAAAGGGGCAACGGAAAGATCACGAGCGAGACGCGCGCGATCGACGATTTCAACAGCATCGTCACCGATGGCGCTTTTACCGTGAACTGGACCGCGGGACCGGCGGCACTGAAGATCACGACCGATAAGAATCTGCTTCAATTTATCCGCACCTCCGTCTCGAGCGATCGTTTGCGGATTGATTGGAGCAAGCCCTTGCGTGGGACGGAAGGAATCAAGGTCGAGATTTCGAGTCCGTCGCTCAAGCGCGCGGAGACCAATGGCGCGGTAAAATTCACGGCCTCCAACCTGAGCGGCTCGGAATTTTACCTCGAAGCGAATGGTGCGAGCAAAGTGACACTTTCCGGCAACGTGAATGCCGTCTCCGCCGAGATGAATGGCGCAAACAAACTCTACGCCGAATCGCTCGTGACTCGGGCGATGGAAGTGGAGATCAATGGAGCGGGTAAAGCGGAAGTGAACGCGACGCAAGCATTGAAGGTCGTGATCTCCGGCGCGGGCAAAGTGACCTACTCGGGCGATCCGACGGTCTCCAAAGAGATCAATGGCGCGGGTAAGGTGCGGAAGCGCCAGTAGTTTTCCGATTCGCTTTCCGGCGCGCCCGGTTCCAATCTGGAAGCATGAGCGACGGCGACACTTCCCCGGCAGGATTCTCTTACAACACGCGGCTGAACGTTCTGCGCGCGCCGCTGGAGGTGATTGATGTGCCGGGGCTCGTCACGGCGTGTCAGGATCAGTGGTACAACCAGACGCTTTGTCGGGTGGATGAGGCGGTGGTTAGGCTGGGCGTGGTGGAGGGCGAGTATCACTGGCATCACCACGATCAGGAGGATGAGTTTTTCTACGTCGTCAGTGGGCGGTTTTTGATCGATCTGGAAGATCGCACGATCGATCTCTCCGCCGGTCAGGGTGTCGTGATTCCGAAAGGCGTGATACATCGGCCGCGCGCGCCGGAGCGGACGGTGATTCTAATGGTCGAGCGCGCGGGCATCGTCCCTACCGGCACCGGGGCCGACAGATAGCGTGTATTCGTTGCGTGAGGGGCGAGCGAATTGCTCGTCGCCGCGCACGCGGGGGCGCTGATCACGATCAGCACGGGAGAACGCGACAAGAAGATGAGCGCCAGTTTAAACCTTAATCCTCGTCCCCGTCCTTGCCGACGCCGGCTTTTTTGTAGCGATCCCGCAGTTCCTGCAGCCGCTTTTCAGTGAAGGTTACCTCCACATTGTTCGCCTCCAGCGCCGCGAGCGAACCACCTTCCGATTTCACCCCGTCCTTGGCCGCCTTCGTCCGCGCTTTCAGCCATTTTGTCTGCTCAGCCAACAACGCGGCCCGCTCTTTCGATCCCAGCTTTTGGTAAAGCCGCACGTAGGCGATGTAGAGCTGCGCGTCCCGTAAGTCGGCCACCTGCCGACTGAGACGATTCATCGCCTGTTGCGCGTCCGCTTCCTTGAGCTGCTCCAGCGAATTTTCGATCGAAGGCGAGAGCGCAGGTAGCCAATCCGCCGGCACGACCGGCGTTTGCGCGATCAACCGGCCGGCGTGGATGGCAAAAATGGCGGCAAAAAGCAGACACGAGCGCTTATTCATAGGCTTACGGTGCCGACAGTAACCGCAGTCAACACCTGCTTGCGAGCCCATTCCCAGCGCAGAGGCATCTGCGGCCGATTAAAACTCCGAATGCCAGTTTCACGTCTGGGAATGCCATTCGGGAGATTCCGAAAGCCGGAGCCCGTCGCCCTCTGCCATTAAGT
>JBDUAH010000034.1:0-13861 GCA_040004745.1 Chthoniobacterales bacterium
TGATCGAGCACAATCTCGAAGTCATCAAGTGCGCGGATTGGGTGATCGATCTCGGGCCGGAAGCCGGCGACGAAGGCGGGCAGGTTGTGGTTGCGGGCACACCAGAAACCGTCGCGGAAGAAGAAGCGAGCCACACGGGGCGCTACCTGCGGCACGTGCTGGGGAGAGCACGTGAGCCGCGCACGTCTTTCCGCCCGTACAACGACGATTCGGTAATGTCGCTGCGGGCTGCTGAAGAACCGTTTGGCGCTTCGCGCAACCGGGTCAGTGAGAATCACGCCATCCGCATCCATGGCGCGCGCGAGCATAACCTGAAGAACATCTCGTTAGACATTCCGCGCGATAAGATGGTCATCATTACCGGACTGAGCGGTTCGGGAAAATCGACGGTCGCGTTTGATATTCTTTTTTCGGAAGGGCAACGCCGATTCCTCGATAGCATGTCGCCCTACGCGCGACAGTTTGTGGAGCAGCTCGAAAAGCCGGACGTCGATCTGGTGGAAGGCGTACCGCCGAGCGTGGCGATCGAGCAACGCGTGACGCGCGGTGGCGGGAAATCAACCGTCGCGACGGTGACGGAAGTGTACCATTTTCTGCGTCTGCTTTTCGCGAAAACTGGGACGCAATATTGTCCCGATTGCGATCTGCCGGTGGAGAAGCAGAGCCTCGCCGCGATCGTGAAGCAGGTGGAAGTGGCGGCGAAACGCGGCCCGCTCAAGGTGCTCGCGCCGCTGGTGAAAGCGCGGAAGGGTTTCCACACGGAAGTCGCGCGTTGGGCGGAGCGGCAGGGCTTTGACACGCTGTTTGTCGACGGCCAACTGATTCCCATCGGACAGTTCAGGAAGCTGGAGCGTTTCAAGGAACACACGATCGATGTGGTGGTGGGAATGATCGACGCCAAGCGCATCCTGAAAGCGCGCAATTTAGTGCAACGCGCGCTCGATATCGGCCGCGGCACCGCGCATCTGCTCGACGCGAAACATCGGCTCATGGTCATGAGCACGGAGATGAGCTGCCCGGGTTGCGGGCGCGCCTTCGAGGAACTTGATCCGCGTTTGTTCTCTTTCAATTCGCCGCATGGCGCTTGTCAGAAATGCGGCGGCTTCGGAGAAATTTGGAACGCTGCCAAACAAACCGGCAAGGAGGAAACCGGCGATTCCGTTTTGGAAAATGAACTGGCGGCCGAACGCGAATCCGAGTGGATTGACGAAGGCGAAGCGAAGGAGTGTCCTGCTTGCCACGGCTCGCGCTTGAATGCGATTGCGCGGCACGTGCGCGTGCAAGGGCAGACGATTAATGACTTCACCGCGCTCGCGGCTGGCGAAGGCCGGGCAATGTTGGCGAAGCTGCGCTTCCGCGGAAACCAGAAAACGATCGCGGCCGATCTCGTGCCGGAGATTCAGCAGCGGCTCGATTTTATGGAGAGCGTGGGACTCGGCTATCTCGCGCTTGGTCGCTCGGCGAAGACGTTGAGCGGCGGGGAATCGCAACGCATTCGACTCGCGGCGCAGCTCGGCTCGAATTTGCGCGGCGTGCTCTACGTGCTCGATGAGCCGACCATCGGTCTGCATCCGCGGGATAATGTGCGGCTGCTCGAAACGCTGACCGCGCTCCGCGAAAAAGGGAACTCGCTCGTGATCGTGGAGCACGATGAAGAGACGATGCGGCGCGCCGATTACATCATCGACCTCGGGCCGGGCGCCGGCATGCATGGCGGCGAAGTAGTCGCGCAAGGAACGCTGGCTGAGATCAAGGCGCACGCGACTTCCGCGACGGGTCGTTGTTTGCGCGAGCCGCTTTATCATCCCACGCGCGGGAGCCGGCGCTCGCTCGATGAGGTGGAGCATTGGATCGAAATACGGGATGCAAAAACGCACAATCTCAAAAAAATCAGCGCGCGGTTTCCCGTGAACCGGCTGTCGGTTATCACTGGGATTTCCGGCTCAGGGAAATCGACGCTTATGCGGTCTGTGTTGTTGCCGGCGATTCAGGCGAACCTGAAACGCGGAGCGAAGGCCGATCTTTTCTCGGGCGTGAAAGGCGCGGAGTTTTTCGAAACGGTTTACGAGGTCGATCAATCGCCGATCGGGAAAACGTCGCGCTCCACCCCCGCCACCTACATCAAAGTTTTCGACGAGATTCGCAATCTCTTCGCGCAATTGCCGGTCTCGCGAGTGCGTGGTTATTCGAGCAGCCGGTTCTCCTTCAACACGGAAGGCGGACGCTGCGAAACCTGCAAAGGACAGGGCGTGATCAAGCTGGAGATGAACTTTCTCCCGAGCAGTTATCATCCGTGCGACGACTGCGGCGGGCGCCGCTACAACGCGCAGACGCTCGAGGTGCTCTACAACGAAAAGAGCATCGGCGACGTGATGGAAATGACGATCGAACAGGCGTCGGAGTTCTTTGCCGCGAACCAGAAAATCGCGCGGCCCTTGCGGCTGCTGGTGGACACAGGGCTGGGCTATCTCAAGCTGGGGCAACCGAGCCCGACTTTGAGCGGTGGCGAGGCGCAGCGTTTGAAATTAGCGACGCAACTGACGCGTGGAATCGGGCGCGCGCAGAACGAGCGGCTGCGGAAAATGCGCAAACCAAAGTCGACCCTCTACTTGTTAGAAGAGCCAACCATCGGATTGCACATGGCGGACGTGGAGTTGCTCCTCACGGTGCTGCATCGGTTGGTGGACGAGGGCAACACGGTGATCGTGATCGAGCATAATCTAAGCGTGATCGCGGAGGCGGATTATGTGGTCGATATCGGGCCGGAAGCGGGCGCGGACGGCGGAGAAATTGTGGCCGTCGGCACGCCCGAGGAAGTGGCGAAGAATCGTATTAGCCGGACAGCGCCGTTTCTGCGTGAGACTTTACAGGCAGGCCGCCCCTGATTGGCGGACGATACAGGGCCGGAGGCGTCTGTAGCCACGTCGCTGCGCGACGTGTGGGGGAAAACGTGATCTCTACCTCGGGCGCGGCACGTTTTTTGCGAGATCGATCCCGCACGTCCCACAGGGACGTGGCTACAGGCGCTGCGCTTTCTCCCAGAGGCAATGACAGCCGGCCGGTCAACGTGAGCGCAGCGGAGCGGGGTCGAAGGATCTCTCCGACGCTCGGACGAATACGCTTTCACTTCGGAAGGAGCCGACAGATCGGCTGCGAGATCCCTCGACCGTCTTCGCGGCTCGGGATGACGGGCTCGGCGTCCTCCTCCGCAGTCCCGTATACTCGCTCTGAGAGATTCGAGGACGAGAGGGAGGACGATTTTACTATCGCTCGACGGGCGCGATGCTTGCTGCGATAAACCCTCACCAACGTGCAAACGCTCGCCTATTACCTGCACAATCTGAATCCCTTCATTTTCCACGTGACGGAGTCCTTCGGCCCGCGCTGGTACGGTCTGGCCTACGTGATGGCGTTTATCTGCGGTTACGCGCTCCTCGCTTGGCTTTCGAAGCGCGGCTACGCAGATCTTAATACGGCGCAGGTGGGCGACTTTATCACTTGGGCAGCGCTCTTCGGCGTGATGCTGGGCGGGCGGTTGGGCTACGTCCTATTCTACAAACCCGAGATGCTGGCTCATCCGCTCTCGATCGTGAAGATTTGGGAAGGCGGGATGTCGAGCCACGGCGGCATCTTCGGGCTGGCCCTGTTCACTCTGTATTACTCGCGAAAGTATAAAATTTCGTGGACGAACCTGGGCGACAATCTCTGCGTGGTGGCGCCGATCGGATTGTTCTTCGGGCGCTGCGCAAATTTTATCAACGGAGAGCTGTATGGCCGGCCGTCGACCGTTAGTTGGGCGGTGCTTTTTCCGAAAGAACTGCTCGAAATGGGAAACGGCGCGCCAGCCGAACGCGCCGTCGCTCTCGCGCACCAGATCGACCCAGGGCTGAATTCCATCGAGAATGTGATCGCGGCCGCGCAATCGAATCCGCAGATCGAGCAAATCCTACGCAGCGTCATCACCCCGCGCCATCCTTCGCAAATCTATGAAGGTCTGGTGGAAGGCGTGCTCTTGTTTCTCATCCTTTGGATCGTGCGTACAAAAACGCGGCAACCGAATGGCGTCCTTACCGGATTGTTCCTTTGTTGTTACGCGGTGGGGCGCATCATTGTGGAAAATTTCCGCGAACCGGACGCACCCATGATCGGGATGTTCACGCGCGGGCAGTTCTTCTCCTTCTTCCTCATCGCGCTGGGCATCGCCTTCATCGTTGCCGCAAAGATGCGACCGGTTTATCCGACTAAACTGGATTGGGGTAACCCCGAAAACGGGAAACCGAGAGAGCGCTAACTCAGCCTCTCGCTTCCGCATTTCGGGTTTCCTAATAATATTCTCTCACGCCGGTTCCGAGTCGGATAAGCTGGCGTCATGCTGTCGTTGGACATCCTGGCTGCGGGCGGACTGCTCTTCGCCTTCGAGCATGCGACCGTTGCCGGCAAAGTGGTGCTCGGTTGTTTGCTCGTCGGCTCGATTTTTAGCTGGTCGATCATGGTGACAAAACTGCGCGTCGTGCGGTTTGCGCGAAAACAAACGGACCGCTTCCGCACCGCCTTCCGGCAGGATCGCCAGCCGCTCCGGTTGTTCGAAAGTCATGCTCGCTTCAATGGCTCGCCGCTGTCCAACATCTACCAAGCCGGCTGCCGAGAGATGGCGTTTCACTTGTTGGGCTCGGCGGAGGTCGACGAAACTTTTCGCGCTCGCCTCGGCGGCGCCGACAAGATCACGCCCGCGCAGATGGGCGCCGTGAACGCAGCGATGGAACGCGCGGTGGGCGAAACGGCGCTCGGCCTCGAATCGCAAATGATTCTGCTCGCCAGCGCGGTCAGTGGCGCGCCCTTCCTCGGACTGCTTGGGACGGTTTGGGGTGTGATGGACACGTTTACCGATGTAGCGGTGGCTGGTTCATCGAATCTCACCACGATGGCACCGGGCGTTTCCGGCGCGCTGATTACGACGGTGATGTCGCTCTGCGTCGCTATCCCGGCGATGTTTGGCTATAATTTTCTCGTGACGAGCATCCGCGGCATGATCGTTGAGATGGATAACTTTGCGGCGGAATTAGCCTCGGAGTTCGAGCATAAATACGTGGATCACAGCGCGCGGATGGAGGAATACCGGCGATGAGGCGCTATTCCCAACGCTCCACTCTCTCGACCCTTTCCGAGATCAATGTTACGCCTTTGCTCGATCTCGCGTTTGTGTTGCTGATCATTTTTATCATCACCACGCCGCTGCTCGAAAACAGCGTCAATCTTTCCATCCCATCGAGTAACGCGGCCAACGCCGCAGTCGATCCGGAGAAGGTCCAAACGGTTTCGATCGATCGCGGCTCCGCGATCAAGTTTAACGAGGAGGCGGTCGACGCGGAGACGCTGGCAGCTCGGTTGACGGCGGTGAAGTTGGCCAACCCCGATGTTGCGGTCGTGATTCGGCCGGACCGCACTTTACCGGTGCAGGATCTAATTCGGCTGATGGACATCCTGCAGCGCGCGCAGATTTTTAAGGTGGGAATCGCGACCCAAGCCGACAAGCCATAGCGATGCCGCGCGAGACGCGCTTTTGGCGAAACGTCACCTTGATCGGCCTGGCGCATGTCGCGCTTTTGATGGGATTGGTTCGGTGGGGCGGCGCGCTGAAGAAGCCAATCAAAACGAATATCGTCTGGATGGCTGCACCCGCCGGCGGCGCCAGCGCGGCAGATCCAACGCCGGAGCCGATCACCGAGGAACCGCCGCCCGCGGAAGAACAAAGCGCGAGTCCCACACCCGAAGAACATCCCACCCCAGAGGTGACGCCAGCGGAGAGCGAAATCCCATTACCGTCGCCCACGCCAACTCCGACTCCAACGCCATCTTCGACACCCCAATCGACTCCGAGACCCAAACCGACCGAGAAGCCCACGCCGAAATCGAAGTCAACAAAACGCAAACCAAAGTCGACTCCGAAACCCACGCCAAAAAAGACGAAGGAGAAAAAGCCCAAACCTTCCGCCACACCAAAAAAAGAACCGACCGCTGCGAAGAAAGAAAAAGCGTCGGTCGCGGTCGATCCGTTGGCGAAAGGTGGAGAGAGTGGTTCCATGGAGGACCGCCGCGGTGCGGCGGCGCGCGCGGCGGAAGCCAACGCTTATGGCAACATGCTGCACGATCGTTTTTTTGGCGCCTGGGTGCAGCCAAAAACTGCTGCGGCCACGGGCAGCAAGATGGCTGCACTGGTGCAGATACGGATCGAAAGGGACGGACGCGTTTCGGAATTCAAAATCGCACGGTCCTCCGGGAACGTGGTGGTGGATGAGTCGATCACCGCCGTGGGGCGGCGCGTGTTGAAGGTCGATCCGCTACCAGCCGGGCTCGAAGCTGGCGGATACTACGACGTGCGGATTAGGTTCGAATTAGACATCGAGTAGACGCGAAGGTTCTCACTTGGAATAACGACGCGGTGGGAGCTTGGGCGGTCGCTTCCCGGTGCGCATAGCACCTTGGACTGGGATATAATCGAGCTCGATCTCATCCGCGGCCGAACGCAGCAAGAGACCGCCGCGACTCATGTCGCCGCGACCCACGAAGTCGCCGGGAAAAAGCAAACGCGATCCCAGATGCCGAAGCAAGACGTCCGCGTATTTCCCCGTGGCGATACTCCCGAGTAATATGGCGGATCCGCCGGCTCCGAGTTGGCGTACGAGCTTCCGTAAATCCCGCTCCAGCGGCTTGCGATAACGCGGGTCGTCTGCTGCGATATCAACTTCGGCGAAGGCCCGCAAATCCGCCGTCGTGATCGGCAGATCGGCGGAGAGAAGTCCGCGAGTCGGCGTGATCACGAGAATGCCGGTGTAACGTGCGCGCGGCGACGTGAAAGCTTGCGCGTAGGCGAGCTTGCCGCGGAAGTAGAGACCACTCAGAAACGCGAAGACTTCGCCAAGTGTGGGCGGATTGTCGCTACGCAAACGGCACGCGAGATCGAACTGCGCACTCTCGTTCATGAGCAGGCGTGCGCGTTGTCCACCCGCGAAGGCGGGAGAGAGAAGGAAGACGCGAGGCGTCCCAGTTCCCCTCATACTCTTAATCATACTTCTAATCCTACTCTCGCCTTTTCCCGGAGGGATTAGGAGTAGGATTAGGAGGATGAGGGGGAGCCGCCCGGCGACGGTGCGCTTCCATTTCCGCGAGATGCTTCTCCGTCCAACGGCAGAGACCCTGCAGCGGATCGATCAAAGTTCGGCCCAAGGGCGTGAGCGTGTATTCGACCTTGGGCGACGCTACCGGATAAGCCTTGCGTCTCACCAAGCCATCGCGCTCCAGGCTGCGCAGGGTTTGGGTCAGCATCTTTTGCGAGATGTCGCCGATCTCCCGCCGCAGGCCGGAGTAGCGCAGCGTGCCCCGCGCCAGCACCTGAATGATCAAGGCCGTCCACTTATCCGCGATCCGTTCCAGCACCACCCGCGAGGGACAGCCGGGGCTTAGGACGGAGTAGGTCTTGCCGCTTTTCGCCATGATCCTTCTGTAGGACGGACGGCTGCCATAGCAAGTCGGGCTGGGGCCAGAAAACCGACTATTCGGGACGCTTGTCTTTTTACGCGGATTGTTTGACTCTGGATCAAATGCAGGTGGCCCCACGGTGAAAATTCTCGTTGTCGGCAGTGGTGGCCGCGAGCACGCGCTCGCGTGGAAGTTGCGCCAGTCTCCTGAAGTTGAGCAGGTTTACTGCGCCCCGGGCAATGCCGGGACGGCGCAGTTGGGAGAGAATGTTCCCATCCCGACGAACGATCTTTCGGGGCTGCTAAAGTTCGCGACGGAGAACCGGATCGGGCTCACCGTGATCGGCCCGGACGATGCGCTGGCCGCGGGGATGGCAGACTTATTCATCAAAGCAGGGCTGCGCGTGTTCGGCCCCACGAAAGCGGCCGCGCGGCTCGAATCGTCCAAGATTTTCGCGAAAGAGATGATGCGGCGCTTCCACATCCCAACGGCGATGGCGGGATCGTTCGAGGAGAGCGCGAAGGCCATCCATTTCTGCAAGCGTCTGCAATATCCGCTCGTAATCAAGGCGGACGGTCTGGCGCTGGGGAAAGGTGTGGTCATTGCGCAGAACCGCGAGGAAGCGGTGGCCACGATCGAGGCCATGATGGATCAAGGGCAATTCGGCGACGCTGGCCGACGAATTGTAGTGGAGGAATATCTCACTGGCGTCGAATGCTCCATTCATGCTTTAGTGGGCGGTGGAAGCTACAAGCTCCTGGCCGCAGCGCGTGATCACAAACGCGCCTTCGATGGGGACCAAGGCCCGAACACAGGCGGCATGGGAGCAGTGAGCCCATCGGAACTTTGCGGAGAAGAGAATCATAAGTTTATCGAGTCGGAAATCCTGGCTCCCTTCATTCGAGGCATCGCGCAGACTGGGCTCGACTTCCGCGGACTGCTCTTCCCCGGGCTCATGATGACACCGCAAGGTCCGCGAATTTTGGAATTCAACTGCCGCTTCGGCGATCCGGAAACGCAGACCATCTTGCCGCGACTAAAATCCGACTTGTTGCCTCTGCTGGAAGCGACGATCGACGGTCATCTGGACGACGTGAAGATCGACTGGGACGAGCGGGCTTCGGTCACGGTCATCATGGCCTCGGGCGGTTACCCGGGGAAATATGAGGTGGATAAACCGATCCGCGGCCTGGACGCTGGTTCGGCATTGCCGGACGTCCAGATTTTCCACGCCGGCACCCGCCGCGCCGGAGACGATATCGTGACCGCAGGAGGCCGCGTCCTGGCGGTGAACGCGCTCGGCGCCTCGGTCGAGGAAGCACGCGAACGCGTATACGCGGCGGTGAGCCGGATCGAATTCGAAGGCGCATTCTACAGACACGACATTGCCGTTCCGCCAGTTGGCGCTAAGGTCGCAGCCCATTGATCTCCTGGCCTGCTTCTCTGCTCCTCGCGGCTTTCCTTCTTTTTAGCGCGAGCGAAAAGGCATGCGCTCAAGGCTCGGCGCGTTCTCCCGCAGGATCGCCAACGCCCTCCCCGTCGGCAAAGCAGCCTTCACCGACTCCGTCGCCTACTCCGACGACGGAAGCGATCATCAACAGCATGGCGCCTGCGGATCTGCAGCAGGTCATCCAGTTGCTGAAGGGCAACTACATCAACCCAGCCGCCTTGAACGAGGCGGAGCTCAATCGCGCGATGCTTTCCGGCGTGCTGACCCGTCTCGGCGGGGGCGCCATCTTGCTCCCGAAGAAGACCGCCGACGCCGACGCCACGAACGATCTCCTCTACAGCGAGATCATGGCTGGCCACATCGGCTACTTTCGCTTCGGCGCGCTGACTCCCGCGAACCTTCAAGCGCTCGACGCCGCCTTGCAGAAGTATGCCGGGAAGAAAATCGACGCCATCGTGATCGACCTGCGCGCCAGCGCTGCGACGAACGATTTTGCGACCGCAGCGGAGTTTGTGGATCGTTTTATCCCCAAAGGAAAACCCCTCTTCAGCCTCCGCCGGACGGCGGGAAAACAGGACCGCGCCTTCATCTCCGATCGCGACCCGTCCTACACCGGTCTCATGCTAGCCTTGATCGATGAAGGAACGGCCGGCCCTGCGGAAGCCATCGCCGGCGATCTTCGCCTGTATACAAAAGCGTTGCTCATCGGGCAAACCACAGCCGGCCGCGCGGTCGAGTATTCCGATCTGCCCTTAAACGGCGGCCGAATCCTGCGCGCTGCGGTCAGCGAAGCAGTCTTGCCGGAAGAGCGGGCCATTTTCCCGGCCGGACTAAAGCCAGACCTTCCCGTCGAATTGTCCACGGAAGACAAGCAAATGATCTTCCAGCAAAGCGCGCAGGCTGGCGGGATGGGGCCGTTCGTTTTCGAGAACGAGCGCCCGCACTTGAATGAAGCGGCTTTGCTCGCTGGCCGGAATCCTGACATTGATGCCATGGAAGCGTCCCAGCGACGCAAAACCACAGAGAAAGCGCCACCGAAGGACGTGGTGCTGCAACGCGCGATCGACCTCGTGACGTCGTTAGGCATCTACCAGAAAAAATAGACTGCGATGCGCCGCTGCTGTTCTTCTTCTCTCGCGGCAAGATCTGGAAAAATTCAGCTCCCTGGTTAGACTGACGACTCGTGAATCCGCTCGAGGAACGCATCGGCCACAAGTTTCGGAATTCGCTTCTTCTCGCAGAAGCCTTGACCCATCCCAGCCTCGGCCACGAGACGAAGCGTCATCATTTCGATAACCAGCGGCTCGAATTTCTCGGCGACGCGGTTCTGCAACTCATCGTCACCCAGCATCTCTACACCCTCTTCCCGCGCGAAGCAGAAGGGCGCCTGACGAAACTACGTTCGCGCCTCGTCTCGCGGGAAGCGCTCTGCGGCCACGCGCTGAAGCTCCAGCTCGGTCAATTTCTGATGATGGGCCGAGGCGAAGAATCCTGCGGCGGCAGGGCCCGCACGTCGACGCTGGCCGACGCCTTCGAAGCACTGCTCGGCGCCATCTATCTTGATACCGATCTCGAAACCGCGCGCCGTTTTCTCCTCACGCTGGCGGCTCCCGATTTCGCGCAGATCCAGATGGAGCCGATCGATATCAACCCGAAAGGCCATCTCCAGGAATTACTCCAATCGATCTCGCCGCGCAGTCCGGTTTACGAGCTTCTCGCGGAAAGCGGACGGGAGCACGAGAAGACATTTCTGGTGCGCGTCCGCTGGGAAGGTTTGGCGCTAGGCCAGGGTGAGGGCCGGAGCAAAAAGCAGGCAGAGACGGCCGCGGCCCAGGAAGCGATGTTGAAGAAATTATGGGAGCAAAGCGTCACGCTCGAATCCATCCAGGCGAGTCAGGCGGAATCGTAAGCGACCAACCAGACCGCGAAATTGCCGTCGCACGCTAACCGGCGGAATGCAGCGCGATACTGGAACCGACCCAAGTTTTGTTCTTGTTAAACTTCACGCCCATCATCGCGCCCTGGCTCATGCGGACGAGATTATTTACCAGCACCGGTTCGCCCTTCTCCGGCCAGATGAACATCATCCGGATTTCCGCCTTCGAGCGGTTACCGTCCCTCGTCGGGACGAAGCTGGCGTAGTGGACTTTCTCCTGCAGGATCCAGGTATGCGGATCGGGCAGGCCGCGCAGTTTCTCTTCGGTCGGTTCGAGATCAACCCCGAGCCCGGCGAAAGAGTAGAGCGGTTTCAAAACGTAGTCGGCTAACGAGTGGTCGGCCGGAAATTCATCGGCGAAATAAGCGCGCGAAGTGTGGGCGGTTTTCAGGAATGGCAGCGAGTGTTTACTGATTTTAAAATACCAATTCGGATGACCGACCCATTGCAGGTCGACTTCGTGTTGGAAGTTGAAACCGAAGCTCAGATCGGGTCGGCGCAAGAGTTCATCGAAGATGACGCGGTTATAGACGCGCTCGATCCGGATCTCGCGGCCATCGCGCGAGTAAAACAATTCGTTACCGCGACGTGTCACTTCCGTCAGGCAAACTGGCCGCACGCCGAGTAATGTTTCGGTGCAGGCGAAGTCGATCCGTGTGTTTTGCTTCTCCGGCTCGATCTCGAGCAGAACGACGTTTTCCGGGTCGCAATCCCCCACCACCACCTGGCGCAGGAGGTCTACATAGGAATGCTCGTCCAACCCGTTAAAGAACGGCGACAATTCGGCTGGGATCGCCGGATAAGCGTGCCGCATGCAGCGAAGGAGGAAAATCTGAAAGCCGTATAGGCTCGGGAAGCCCTGCAGCTCGATCAACCGCGGCGTGAGGCGACCGTTCTCTTCACACACCGCGAAATCGACCTGGAGAAAGATAGGATGCGGCGTTTCGCCGGGAACTTCGAGGCCAGGCAGGATGGCAGTTTTGGCGTGTTCAGAAAACTCCGGCGTGCGCAGCTTTGCCACGATTTCCTCTGCGGCCTCGGCGATCTCCGCGGTGAATTCCTCCGTTAGAAAGATCGGCGATTCGGAAATGCGAAAATCCACCGGCCAGCGTTCCGTTTCGTTCGCGATGCGGAGTAATTCATCGTAGCGCTCAGCGCTGAAATCGGCATTGAAGCGGGCTCGGTAATCCGGGTGCATGAGACAAACGGTAGCGGAAACCTCATGGATGTGTCCGCTTTTTTCGACGTGCGCGAACCGTGTTATCCCGAGCTCGCCGAGGGTCACACTCGCTCGAAAACGCGAAAACCGTCGGCGAGATCTCTCAGCCGTATTCTCGGCTCGGGATGACCGCAGTTCCGTGCGCGCTGGCTAAATGAGAAACTTCCCGCGCTCCATCACCTGCGTCTCGTCGAACCAGATGTCGAAGTCGCGTCCGACGCAGTCGATGTGTGTTTTGGAAATCCAGTTCTGGCCAGTGTGCTCGGCGTAGGGATGCCCAAACGCGATATGGATGCCTGGAATTTTTTCGTCCTGCAAAATGTTGCCGATCACGTGTGTGCAAGCCGTGTTCGTGCCGACCGCGAACTCGCCCACGCGGTTACTGTTTTCATCCGTGCTCGTGTAAGCGCGGAATTCCTCCAGCAGTTCTGCGTTTTCGCAACGCAGGTCGGTGATGCGGTTCTCCTTGATCTCGATCGTAAGCGGCGTGGCCTGGATGTCGCCGTATTTTTGGCAGAGATAATCACCCACCACCCCGTCGACCACGAAGGTTCCGTTGCTATTGAACGGCGAAGTGAAAATCTCGCCGCCGGGCAGGTTGCCCCATTTATCCTGCGTGATAATGCCGCTCGTTTTCAGCCACTTCAGGCTCGACGAAAGATCGGCCACGTAGTCGGTTCCCATCGGCGTGCGGCACGTGACTTTTTTGGTCTGACGCGCTCGCTCCACCAGCCGCTGGCTCAGTTCGTCCACCGCAAGAAAATCCGCGCGCATCCCTTCGAGCATGATCTGTCGGCTGATATTCACCATGTGGGCATGGCGCAGGCGGTGCTTGTTCACGACCGCGGTCATTTCGATGCGCGAACCGAGTTCGCCCCGCTGCGTTTGCGCGCAAAAGATGCTGACTTGCGAAGTGGCGAGATCATCCAGGATCACCTGCGGCATTCCGGTGAGCGGACGCTCCGCGTGATTCTCTAACACAAAGGCGGCGTGCGCGGCGCCCAATTCTGCCACCTCGGCTTGAAGCGCGGCGGCGATCTCCTGCGTCGCCTCATCGGTGATGATCGTGATGCGTTCTTCGGGTTTCAGACGCAGGCAATCGCGGATCGCGTTGCGCGCTCCCGGAATGAGCTCCTGATCAATCGTATCGGTTGGGAGATGGTCGGACATGGAAAAGAGCGTTCATCATGGCGTGGAAAAGCCCGGCCGGCAAACCCGGAGGAGGGCGTTCATCTCCTGTAGCCACGCCCCTCTGGGACGTGGGGGAGGACGCCTGGACAGAACATCGACGAAATGAACGAGAGTCGCCCTCGCGCGGCCCGCAGGGCACGTGGCTACAATGGCGCCACTTCGGGCGCGGGAATGGTAAGCCCTTCGTAGGTTTCGCGCACGATGTGGTCCACCACTTCGCGCATGTCGCGGGTGCGAGCCCAGACTTCGAGCTGACGGTCGGCGCCGTTGCCTTCGCGCATGATTTTGTGGATGTGCTCGAGCTCGGCCTGGCTGCCGAGTTCCTGCAATTCTGGGCCAATGAATTCCAGCATCTCATTTAGCAACGAGCGCGCTTCCATTTCGCGCTCGCGGCCGAAATCGATCAGCTTTCCATCCATCCCGTAGCGCGCCGCGCGCCAGCGGTTCTCATCGATCAAACGGCGCCGGTAGATCCGGAAGCTCAGATTTTGCCGCTGCAGTCGGTGCAGCTTCACAATGATGGCCTGGATAATGGCGGCGAGCGCGATCGTATCATCCACGCGCGATTGCGCATCGCAGACGCGCACTT
>JBDUAH010000250.1:0-4077 GCA_040004745.1 Chthoniobacterales bacterium
AAGAGCACAGTGTGTCGGTTTCGTTTAAAATAATGCGCCAGCTTTGCCGTCGACGTCGTCTTGCCGGTGCCATTCACTCCCACCACAAGGATCACTTTCGGGCCCGCGGGTAAGGGCCGGATCGGAGGCGGGGCGATGGGCAACACCCGTGCGATTTCCGCCCGCGTGACCTCGCTGATATCCTTGGAAGTGATCGACGCACTCAGCGCCCGTTCCTGCAGCGCCGTCACGATGCGCAGACTGATTGGAACCCCGAGATCGGAGCGGATGAGCGCTTCCTCCAGTTCATCCCAATCAACGGGCTTGCCGGAAAATTTCTGAACGATCGACTTAAGGAAATTCATTGGTAACGCCGAAGGTTAGCGCAGAGCAGCCGCTGGTGCGCGGGAAGAATGTCTTGTTCGGAACAGCTGCGCGACGTGGGCGTATCGGGCTCTCTTTTAGGGATTTATCCTATAGCGCTGGTAGGCCCCGGCCCAATTGTCGGGCCGGGGCGTTTCATAGAAGTTCAACCTGCAAACACGGAAACACGGCGGCGTGAGTCGTCCGTTTCTCAACTGGATGGAGCCTCACTACTATGATCACACCCACCTTATCAAATCTTCGCACCGTGGACGGCCCTTCGGACGAGTCTCTCATGCAGAGCATTTCGGAGGAGCAAGCATCGGGCATGACCTCCCTCTATCGACGGCATGCGAAAACGCTGAAGAAAGTGATCTATCAGGTGCTGCAGGATGAGGCGGAAGCCGAGGACGTCTTGCAGGAAAGCATTCTGCAGGTTTGGCGAGAGGCGAAGAGTTATTCCGCCGCTCTGGGGCGACCGCTCGGTTGGCTGGTCACGATCGCACGCCGCCGCGCCATTGATCGTGTGCGCCGGCGCGCCGCTTATTCGCGGGCGAAGGATCGTTTCGAGACTTATGTGGAAACGGAGCCGCGCAGTTGGTTACAGGGTTGCACCGAGGAAGATCACGCCGCGGCGGACATTCGCCGTTTTCTGGAGAAGGAAATGACCCGGCTGCCGGAATTTCAGCGGCAAGCGTTGGAGCTGTCATTTTTCAACGGACTGAGCCATCGCGAGATCGCTTCGCGGACACACACTCCGCTCGGGACCGTGAAAACACGCCTGGAACTCGGACTGCGCAAGCTCTCCACCAGCGTGCGCGCGCAGCGGAACAAGATATAGCGGGAGCGGAGCACGGCCGCACAGGCCAGAGGCCCGTGGTCCGGCCGAGGACGGCCTCAACGCTGCGAGGTCACCCACGTCGTCGCGAAGCGTGCGACTTCACGAGCGTTCTTGAGGTCGAGCTTCTCTTTAATGTGCGCGCGATGTGCTTCCACCGTCTTCGCGCTGACGTGCAGCTTCAGCGCGATATCACGCACATCGATCCCCTCACCGATTAGCTGCAGCACTTCCAGTTCACGATCCGTTAGGCGATCGACCGCCGAGCGCGATTCCCCATTCGCGCCGACGTGCTCCGCGATCATGCGCTTCTGCATCGCCGGGCTCACGTAGATGTCGCCGTCCAGGACCGTCCGCACGGCCGCAATCACGGAATCGAGCGCCTCGCGTTTCATGAGATAACCACGTGCCCCGGCCCGTAATGCGCGGTCTGCGTACAACGACTCGTCGTGCATCGAGAGCACCAGCACCGGCGTGTGCGGATGCTCCGCTTTGATGGCCTTCGTGAGCTCAATCCCGTTCGTACTGCCATGCAGCCCGATATCCACAATCGCGAGGTCCACCGGCGTCCGCCGCATCGCCTCCAGCGCGGCCGGACTGTTTTCGGCTTCGGCCCGCACTTCCAGGTCGGGCTCCGAACTCAGCATCTGCACCACGCCCTTGCGGAAAAGCGGATGATCGTCCACCACCAGAATGCCGCGGGGTTTGCCGGACGGGGGTGGAGTTTTCATCGCTTATTCGGAATGACGCAAGTGATCTGCATGCCGCCGCGTTTCCGCTTCGTGATCTTTAATTCGCCGCCGAGCACGTTCGCGCGATAGCGCATGATGTGAAGGCCGAGCCCCTTGCTCCGCGCCCGCGGCGAAAAGCCTTTGCCATCGTCCTCCACCGTCACGCAAACGTTCTCAGTGTTCTTATCGAGTATGATCAACAAATTCTTCGCGCCGGAATGTTTCACCGCATTCGTCACCGCTTCCTGGGCCACACGGTAAAGATGCAGCGCCACGGTGTCGTCGGTCACACGCACGCCTTTGGCCGCTTTGAAGTGGCACGTGATCTCGCTCTTCTCGCCCGCTTGCGCACAGAGGTCGCGCATCGCTTCCTTTAATCCCGAGCCCTTCAGGTCGGCCGGTTGTAGGCCACGCGCCAGGTCCCGCGTCAGGCCGACATTGCGATTCACGATCTGCGCGGCGTCTTCCAAGGTCGCGGCCGCGGTCGAGCTTTCTCCCTCCACTTTCTTCGCCGTCGATTTCAAGAAGAGCGCGGTCGCCGTTAATTCCTGGCAGACCATATCGTGCAAATCCTCGCCGATGCGCCGCTTCTCCCGCTCGCTGATTTCGAGCAGCTCCCGCTCCAGTTCCTGCCGCTGCGCGATGGTGCTGGTCAGTTGCTTGTTCGTGGCCAACAATTCGCGGGTGCGTTCTCTCACCCGAATCTCCATCTGATCGCGGGCGCGTAAGAGTTCATTCTCTGCGTGATGGATGTCGCTGGCGTCGCGCGCGATTTTGGCGAAGCCGCGCAAGGTGCCATCCGGATGATCAAGTCTGCGCATGACCCCATCGATCCACACCCGGCTCCCATCTTTCCGCAGATGCCAGCGTCGATCCAAGGCGACGCCTTTGTTCATCGCGATCGTCATTTCCTTTTCCACCCGGCCTTCCGCGCGATCCTCCGGGGTAAAGAAGAGCTCCCCCGGTTGCCCTACTGCTTCCTCCGCGCTCCAGCCGAAGACCTTCTCCGCTCCAGCGCTCCAGAAAGTGATCGTGTCGGCCTGATCGATCAGCACCATCGCGTGATCGGGTGCTCCTTCCACCAGGAGCTGGAAGCGTTCGTCACTCAGACGTAATTCCTCCGCGTGGTTTTCCTCTTCGGTCACATCCTGAGCCATGCCCGCGATGCGGGTGATCTGGCCAGTTTCGTCGGTAATGGGAAACCCGATATCGCGAATCCAGCGTACCTGGCCATCGGTTGGGCGAAGAATGCGATATTTGCGCGCGAAAGTCTTGCCCGCCAAGGCTTCGCCCAAGCCCGAGGCCGCCTCTTCGCGATCTTCCGGCAGCACGAGATCGAGCCGCCGGCTCCGATCCTTCAGCAGCGCTTTGACCGGCTGGCCAAACATCTTTTCGTAAATCGGATTCACGTATTCCAAGAGCATCGTCTCTGCGTCCAGGATCCAGAAGACTTTCGCTGAATTCTCGGCAAACTGCCGGAAGCGCTCCTCACTTTCGCGCAAGGCTTCGTCGGCTTGCCGCCGCTCCGTGATATCGCGGGTCACGCCGCCCACGCCTTCCACGCTCCCGTCCTTCGCCAGGAGTGGGAAGAAAATGTATTCGTAGAGACGTTCGCTCAACGGGCTCGTGTAGGGCGTCTCATCCTGCAGCGGTTGCTTACTCTCGATCACCTGCGCGATCTGCGCTTGCAGCTTGGCCGCCAGGTCCGGCGGGTAATCCAGCTCGAAAAAATTCTTCCCCAGCGCCTCCGCGAGCGGCTTTTGCCAGAGCTTTAAGAGCGAATGGCTGATGTAAATAAATCTTCCTTCGAGATCGAATTGGTAGATGAAATCCGTCACTGACGACATCACCACATTGAAGCGATCGAGCTGCGATGCCAGCTCCGCGCTCATCTCCCGCAGCTCCTGCTCCGCCTCCCGCCGTTGCGTGATATCGATGAAGGTCGCCACCACGCCCGCGATGCGATCGTCTTGCGTCCGGTAGGGCGCGATCCGGACCAGATACCAACGTCCGTCGCCCACGCGCACCTCGCGTTCCACCGTGGCCAGATCGCTCAACACCTGCCCCGCATCCTCGATCAAGCCATCGTAGGTGAGCCGGTGCGTAATGTCGGAAAGCGGGCGCCCGAGATCCGCCGGGATGAGATTGAAAATCTTCTGCGCGCTC
>JBDUAH010000251.1:0-4072 GCA_040004745.1 Chthoniobacterales bacterium
GAATAGGAGGAGCAACTCGGCCGATAGCGACAGCGGATGAAGTGCGAAGTGTAGGGACGCACATACACGTGGTACGTCTGAATGACTGCGCGCTCGTAGAGGCGCACCGAAACCTGCTCCGCCGCGGGACGCGTCCAATCAAAAATCGCCGCGGCAGCAAGCGCTGCCGCGGCGATCAATTTGACCCAAAAAATCGGACGTCTTACGGATTGCCGCAGTGCGGGCATTTCGCGCTGCCTTCCAACCGCTTCTTCTGGCAGGACGGGCATGGAACCAAATTGCCTTTCGGGCGCATCAGGAGGTAAATGATCACTCCCAGCAAGCCCGTGACGGCGGTGACGATAGTGAGCAGGACGGCGTTATCCATGCCGCGCGACTTCGCGTCGCGATAAACCCAGATGACCAGAAAGACCCAGACGGCCAAGCCGACCAGTGCCGCGATACATCCGCAGGTGCCGCCGATTAATGCGCCAGCAGCGCCAGCCGTGTCTGTGTTTGGGGTCACGTCAGTATCTTGAGCTAAAACGGTTGAAGCCGTCAACAACAAGGGAAGAAAAGATAGAAATCGCTTCATCCGGAAGTGACTACGAGTTTTGAAGCTTTCATGTCAACTTCCGAATGCGGACGGCGGGATAATTTCAGGTCACCGCCCCAAAAAAAACGCCAGGCCGATCTTTGATTTCCCTGCCTGGGGTTATCGTTCATGGGCTAGAAAGCGGCAATTTGATCATAGCGCGACAAAATTGGGCTGCTAGCGACGTTGAAAGATAACCCACCGCCGCTGCAGCATGCAGACTTCTACGGCTTCAAGCCGCGCCGCGCTGGCTAGAATTCCAGGACCAGGTTTTCCTCGCAGAAATTGAATTCTGCGGGTTCGGATTCGTCGCCGCCTTCGTAGACGGCTTTGAAAAACCAATGGCAGCCGGATTTTTCGGTCGATTTGTCCCAGGCCAGCGTCATGGTGCCGTCCGGTTCGATTCCTTCGCCGACATCGAATTTGCCATACGTTTTGCCGTCTTCGGAAGCAAGCAGGCCGGTGATTTTTTCCTTGGTCGTGTTGTGGACCTTAAAGGAATAGCTGCCTTCCTTCGCGTGAAGTAAAGGCATGTGCGCGACGCTGAAGAGCGCGCAAACGCAGGCGAAGACTGCCGTTAATTTGAGAGGATATTTCATGAGCGCGTGGATACATCAGCGCCGGAAATTGACAAGCAGAAACGCAGAACGGACTCGACCTCTAGAGCGGCCCTATGTGGGGCAGCGGGTCGGCCGTGAGATCGACTGCAATGGCCAGCGCCAATAGCGCGCGCAGCAGAAGGCGAGCTCACTTGCCCTCTACGCCGTCGATTTTCCAGGCGCCGTTTTCATTCGTCAGTTTCACGCTCAATTTCTGGCTGCCCATTTCGGTGCCCTTTAGTTCCACCTCAGCCGTGGCGTGAGCCCCTTTGATCACCGGCTCGGTAACCGTCACGTTGTTTCCCCATTCCTTGTCGAAATCCTGGGCGCTCAAAAACGGGTCGGCATCGAGGCCATCGGGGCCGTTCCGCATCGTATCGATCTCCTTCAGCCAACGCGCGCTAATGTAGCGTTCGAGGTCGGCGCGACCGGCTTCAAACGGTTCGCGGTCGCCTACCAGCTCCGCGACGTACCAGCGGTAGAAATCGCGAATCACCTGCGCCGGCGCGAGATCTTCCGCTCGCATGGAGGAGGCTGTAAAACAGAGCGCGAGCAGAAGCAGAACCCGCGTGGCCGATCTCGCGATGCGCGTCTTCATGAAGCCCTTTCGTAACGCGTGGTCGAACCGTCCGGTCCCGTCATCTCCAGTGTGTCACCTTTAATGACGGCGGTGAACGATAGGTGATCCGGTACGCCGTCGAGATCGATCTTCAACTTCGAGCCATCGAGTGAATAGCGCCCGCGAATGTTTTCGCCGGTGGCCGGCTTTTCCGTCACCGTCTTGTCTGCGTGAAACTCCGTCACATCCTTGCCGTTCGGCTCTTTCCAGCGGCCAACAATCGTGGCGGCCTTCAACGGAGCCGGAGGAGGCGTGGTCGGAAGCGGAGGAGTGGGTGGAGTGGAGTTACCAAGACCGAAGAATTTTCTCATGCGTCAGAGTGGGTTGGCGCGCGCGCCAGATGGCGACGCGGGATTTGAAGGTTGGTTGACGCTACAACGGAGCGCGTAAAAATCGCCCGCTTTTTTGCCCGCCCGCGGTCTGCTGGATCGTGGTGCTTAGGAAATCGCGGCATCGCGGCCGGTTTCCTGCGCTTTCGTCTCGAGCAGGCGCTCGATCGCGCCCCGCAGTTGCGGCCAATCGACGGGCTTTGTCAGATGTTCGGTGAACCCCGCGGAGGAGCTGGCCAGAATATCTTCCTCCGTCCCGAATCCGCTCAAGGCGATGCCGCTCAAACCGTATTGCGCATGCAAGAAGCGCATCAGATCCACCCCGCTGCCGTCGGGGAGACCGACGTCGCTGATCACGAAATCGAACGGCATCATCGCGGCCAATTCGCGCGCTCGCGCCAGGGAATCGGCGTGCGTCGTGATGTAGCCGGCGTGTTCCAAAATGCGCCGCAACACGCGCGCCGTATCTTCATGATCTTCCACCAGAAGGATAGCCGCTGGCTGCGCCGCCATGGGCTCGGTCGGAAGGAACGCGCTTGGTCCTTCGAGAAGCGATGTCTGCATCGCGTTAAGCGTGACAGTGAAGGTTGCGCCGTGCCCGCGGCCGGCGCTCTCCGCCGTGATGGAGCCGCCGTGCATATCGACCACCCGCTTGGAAATCGCGAGCCCGAGACCGAGACCGCCGTATTGGCTCGTCACGGCGCGTCCGCCTTGTTCGAAGGCGTCGAATATTCTCGGCAACACTTCCGCCGCGATGCCAGCCCCAGTGTCCGTCACCGCGACGATGATTCCGTGCGCATCGTCGTTGCAAGTTCGCATCCTGATCGTTCCGCCCGGCGCGGTGAATTTCACCGCGTTCTTGACCAAATTCCAAAACACCTGCTGCAGCCGCGCCGCATCGGCCCAGCAATGATGCTCGCTGGCTTCGAACTGTTTCTCGACCTTAAGACTTTTCGCCTGCAGTTCGCCGTCCGAGATCGCGAGCGCGTGTTCCAGCGTGGTGTGAACGTCCACCGCGTCGTGATGCAGCTCCAGTTTGCCATGCGCGATCCGGGTCAGGTCTAACAAGTCGTCAATCAGGAGCGCTTCCAGCTCCACGTTGCGCTGCAATACTTCCAAATCTGCGTGCAATTCCTCGGAAAGATCGGTCTGGCGGCGCAGCGACGCGATCGTCATCAGCACCGGCGTAAGCGGCGTGCGCAACTCGTGCGAAAGCATGGCGAGGAATTGATCCTTCGCGCGGTTGGCGGCTTCCGCTTCCTGCTTGGCGCGCTGCAAAACCATCTCGGCATTCTTCTTCTCCGTGATGTCGAGCAACGTCCCGATGAAACGCACCGCCTGTCCCGCTGGGTCCAGAAAGACGCGGCCCTTTTCCGCCAGCCAGCGTTCCCGCCCATCGGCGACGCCGATGGCGCGATATTCGATGTCGTAGCGATCGCTGTTTTGCGGCTCCAACACCCGCCTTACCGTCTCGCTCGCGACGTGCCGGTCTTCTGGGTGCAGTGCTGCCAGATACGTCTCGTAGGTGGGCGCCGCATCTGGGGGAAGACCGAAAAGCTTCCTGGCGCGTTCCGAGAATCGCAACTGACCCGTCTGCGGATAGTAATCGAACGTGCCGATCGCGGCCGCTTCCGTGGCCAGGCGCAGCAGGTCCTCGCTCTCCTGCAGTTTCAGCTCCCGTTCGCGCGCGATCAACTCCTGCTGTTTCCGTTCCGAAACATCGGCGCGGAAGACTACGATGCCGTCCTTCGAAGGATAAATGCGGGTATCGAGCCACGCTTTCCATGCTTCGTGGTACAGCTCCGACTGGATCGGCTGGCGATCGCGCATCACCTGATGCGCCAGTTTGTAGAACTCGCTTCCCACCGCGTCGGGAAAAGCTTCCCAAATGTTATGACCGAGCAGCTGCTCTTTCGGCCTGCCCGCCATCTCTGCCACGCGATCGTTCACG
>JBDUAH010000252.1:0-4065 GCA_040004745.1 Chthoniobacterales bacterium
AACCTCCACCGGCAAAATCTCCCCCGCCGCCACCATGCCGGTCACGCTCGTCATGCTGGAAGCGATCCGCGATTACTTCTACGAGACCGGCGTCCGCATCGGCATGAAACCCGCCGGCGGCATTCGCACCGCCAAGCAATCCCTCGCTTACCTCGTGATGGTAAAAGAAACGCTGGGCGACGATTGGCTTACGCCCGATCTCTTCCGCTTCGGCGCCAGCACGCTCGCCAACGATGTCCTCATGCAGATCGCGAAGACGGTCGACGGCAATTACCAGAGCGCCGATTACTTCTCGCTCCCGTAGATGAACGAGAGCGTCCCGGTCGACGCGCCTCCGCGAAACCGATCAGTCCAGCGAGCGCGAACGCTCATCATCTGGCTCCTCCTCTTCTCACACACGATGCCGAACTGGCATTGGCTGCCCGTACCGTGAATCTCCCGAACGCTGGCGTTTAAGAGCGCTCGACGCTTTCGAGCGCGGTGGGATACTCCATCTACTCCAGCACGAACTCCCCACCCTCACGCGCGGCGTTGACGTTCAGGCTTGAGCCGCATTCCGCCACGCGCGCGTGACTCTCGGCCACCATGGCTTCGATTTTCGCGTCGTCGTGGTCGGGATCGTGGTGGAAGAGGAAGAGGTTCTTAACGCCGGCGCGCATCGCGAGATCGACGGTGTCATCGGCGCAGGTGCGACCCCAGCCGAGCCGGCTCGGATATTCGACGCGATCGTATTGCGAATCGGCGATCATGACGTCGGCATCGCGCATGAACTCGATCACTTTCTCGTCCTGCGAACGGGCGTAATCGATGCCGGGCGCGGAGTTCTCGTTCGCCAGCTTTTGCCGCTCGCGTTCGTGGCGTTCGTAGGCTTCATGATCCGGGCTGTAAACGATGTCGCCCTTCGCGGTGGAAAGGCGGTAAGCGAGGCAAATGCCAGGATGATTCGAGAAGATGGTCCGCACTTGCGCGGCGCCGAGATCGAATTGCATGTCTTCGAGTTCCTCGAAGGTGACGTGACTGGACATCTGGTTGAGGCCGACCGGGAAGAAGGCGCTTTGCATTTGCTCGAAGAGCGCACTGCGGAGCCCATGGACCGCGCCTTCGTAGCCGAGGATGCGCACGTTAACCTTTGGGTTGTAGGCGGGCATGAAAAACGGGAAGCCCTGGATGTGATCCCAATGCGTGTGCGTGACGAGCATGGAGATGTTCATGGGCTGGCCGTTCGCTTCGCGCATGAGCGCTTTGCCGAGGCCGCGAATGCCGGAGCCGGCATCGAGGATGATAACTTCGTTCCCAACACGCACTTCGACACAGGAGGTGTTCCCGCCGAACCGCGCCGTCTCGCGGCCGGGCGTGGGAATGGAGCCGCGCACGCCCCAGAAACGAATGCGCACCGGCCCTTCAATCACTGGCCGCGGCGCCAGCGTCGGCGAGGCGGATTCTGCTGCGCGCGCCAGAGTCTCGAGCAGGTCTGAGGGCGTGATGGGTTTGACCAGGTAATCATCCGCGCCAGCGGCCATTGCGCTATCGCGGTCGTTCGCGAAGCGGCTCACACTCGTCAGGACCACGCGGGTGGACTTCAATTGCGCGGTCTCGCGGATGCGCCGGCAGACCTTGAAGCCGTTTCCTTTCGGAGTGCGGAGATCGCAGAGGACGGCATTCGGCTGATGCTGATCCACCAGTTTCAGCCCGGCTTCGCCCGTCTCAGCTTCCAACACGCGCCAGCCGCCGCCGGTGAGGCACTGCGAGAGGAGCGCGCGGCTGAGCGCGTCGTTATCGATCAAGACCAGCGTCTTCATTTCGCCACCACTTTCGGAAGTCGAATCCAAAAACTGTTCCCGCTCGTCTCTCCCGGCTCACAGCCGATTTCGCCTCCGCAGCTCTCGATCACGATGCGGCAAAAATGCAGCCGCACGGCAGAGGCGTGCGAGCCGGCAGTCGGCATGCCGAACGTCGAAAACAGATCGTCGTAGGCCTCGCCCGACATCCGCGGCGCGCTATCCGTCACGCGGCAAAGAAGCGAATCCGCTTCGTCCTCCACTGCGATCTCAACCGCGCCGCCCGCGGAGGCGCGTTCGAGAGCGTTCTCGAGTAATCCCGTGAGGACGCGCTCCAGATGGCTCGCCTCCACCGGCACTCGCAGCGTGTCTTTTTCTCCGATGGATCGGGTGAGTTTCACGCCCTTGTCCGCGAAGGCACCTTCCACCATCTCCACCGACTGGCTCAGCGCCGTCCAAAAATCGGCTGCGTTGCCGTTCGCCATCTTGCCCCCATAGATGGTGCCCATTTCCTCCGAGAAGACATCCAGCACCCGTGAAATCAGCCGCTGTTGGTCCTCCGTCCCGCGCGTCGCCAAGCCGAGCAGCACTTTCGTTCGCGGCGGGTTGTCCTCCGCTTCGATCAAGCGCAGGGAGGTCACGATATTTGCCAGCGTGGCCGTCATCTCGTCCGCCACGCAGTGCAGCAGAATTTCCTTCTTCTGGATTTCCGAGTTGAGCCGCTGATGCGCGATCACAGTTTCGCGCGCTTTTTGCAGCACGTTTTTCTTCGCTGCGAATTCTGCGCCCAGGCGTTCGATCAGCAAAACCGCCTGGCCGCTCGCCGTCATCGCGGTCGCTTCCAATTCCACGCGCTCGCCTCCGCCCGTTTCCTCCACCCACGGACCAGATCGCGCGCGTTGCTCGCCGCCTTCTTGCCAGCAGGCCTCGGCGTCGATCAGGAAATTCTCCAGGAACGGAGACGCGTCCTCGATCGGCAGGACCGCGCCGTCTTTTTCCAGCGCCGGCCAAAGGCTGCGCAACCACTGGGGCGATTCACCTGCTTCTCGCAGCGATCCATCTCCCCCGCGGAGAAAAAGCGCGTAACCGAGCGTCTCCAGAACTGCGTTCGCGGGGGAAGGATGGGGCATGCTCTGTGGGTGTTTAGCTCGCTGCGATCATCCGCCGCGCCAACTCGGTAAACGCGTCCTCCACCTGCTCCCCTGCTTTCGCGCTCGTCTTGATAACATGCCAGCCGTCCGCTGCCAGGCCGGCAATTCGCGCCTCATCCACTTCCCATTGGGGTGCGAGGTCCGCCTTGTTCAAGGCCAGCAGGAAAGGCGCACTGCCCATACTTCCCTCCACTCGTGTTTTCAATTCCAGCACCTGATCCAGCGTTACCGCGCGCGTCCCATCCGCCACCAGCAGGAATCCGCTGGTCCCGCGCAGATAGGAAGTTTGCAGGCGCTGAAAATCGTCATCGCCCGCCAGATCCCAGATCATCAGCATCACATCCTCATCGCCTACGCGGACGGTCTTCTTGTCGATCTTCACGCCCACGGTGGTGAGATATTTCTCGGAAAACATGCTGTGCACGAACTGCGCGACCAGGCTCGTCTTTCCGACGCCGGACGTTCCAAGTAAGCAAACCTTTTTCTGAATCATGGCGCGGCGGGACCTGTGCCGAGAATCACTTTGAAGGCCACCCTGCGATCCGCCTGCTCGGGGATCGCCTCACCTGCCGCTGCCTCCGCGCCCAATCCCATCACGCGAAAAGTTTGCGGCTCGAATCCACAACCGACGAGAAATTTTTGCACCGCAGCGGCGCGGCGCTGGCTGAGATCTTGATTCTTATCGGACGCCCCGCTGGCGTCGGCGAATCCATGGATCTCGATGATCGCGGTGTAGCCCAACCGCTTCGCGGCACCGAGACAACGCCGCACTTGATCGGGCAAAAGCGAAAGCGCTGCAAAGCCTTCCGTGGCAAAATTATCCTTATCCACCAGGACATAGACGAAAGCGCTCTCGATGATGGCCTTGGTCTCCTTGAAGGTCTGTAAATCCAGATCGGTCACCTTCTGATCATCAATCTCGCGGATGCCCGGCGTGTCCTTCGCTCCCGCCCGCACCTTCGCCAACCAGGAGTGCGTCGCGTCCCCCTCAAGTACAAGGGTCTGCCTGCTCCCCATTTTCGCCTGAATCCCATCGGGCATACCGAAACGTTGAGTGAAACGTTCGAGCACAGGCTCCGGTGGATAGGCGATCTCCAGTTGCTCGTCCGCGATCGATTGAATTCCCGAAACCTTGC
>JBDUAH010000035.1:0-13758 GCA_040004745.1 Chthoniobacterales bacterium
AGGCGAAGAGCGCGGCGTGTTCTTCCGCGATGCCAACATCGAAATAGCGATCTGGATGGGCCGCCTGGAAAAATCCGAGGCCGGTCCCACTCGGCATCGCTGCCGTGATGGCCACGATGTTTTTGTTTGAATCCGCAAACTTCGCCAGCGTCTTGCCGATGATCTCCGAGTAAGTGGGCGTCGGGCTGGCTGCCGTCTCGCCGCTCTCGATTTTGTATTTCCCGAGGCCGTGAAACTTATCCGGCTTCGCGAGCGCCGGGTCGTAGCCCTTGCCCTTCTTGGTCAGAATGTGAAGCAGCACCGGCTCATCCTGCGTTTTCAGAAATTCGAAGGTGCGCGTGAGCAGCGGAATATCGTGGCCGTCGATCGGGCCGTAATAGCGCATCCCGAGTTCCTCGAAGATCACACTCGGCACGAGCAATCCTTTCATGCCTTCCTCTACTTTATGCGCAAAGTGCACCGCCGTTTTGCCGGCGATCGCTTCGATGAAGCGGCGAGCCTTGTCGTGCAATCCGGCGTAGGTCGGATTGGCCACGATGTTGTTCAAGTAGGACGCGATCGCGCCAACATTTTTCGCGATCGACCACTCGTTGTCGTTCAGGACGACGATGAATTTCTTCGTCTGCGACTTGGCATTATTCAGCGCTTCATAGCTGATTCCGCAGGTAAAGGCGGCATCGCCCGCGACCGCAACCACGTGTTCTTTTCCGCCGCGCACGTCGCGGCCCACCGCCATGCCGAGCGCCGCCGATAATGCTGTTCCCGCATGTCCGGCGCCGTAGCAATCATGCTCGCTCTCGGTGCGGAGCAGGAAGCCATTCAGCCCCTGGTATTGACGCATCGTCCCGATGCGATCGAGCCGTCCGGTGAACATCTTGTGCACGTAGCCCTGGTGGCTGACGTCGAAGACGAACTTATCCTTCGGCGTTTCGAAAACGCGATGTAAGGCGATCGTTAATTCCACCACGCCCAGATTCGGCCCGAGATGGCCGCCGGTTTGCGACAGCACCTTGATCAATTCATCGCGCACCTCTTGCGCGAGTTGCGGCAGGTCCGCCTCCTTCAGCGCTTTGATGTCGGCGGGCGATTGGATGCCGGGCAGGAACCGCGGCGCGGTGTCGGTGTCCGTGTTAGAAGAGTCTGACTTCGTCATTTTCGCTTTCTGTCTTTTCTGCTGCTGGCGGGCGGGGCGGGGCGGCGGCCGGGTCAAACGGCTGCACGACCGGTTTGCCGGCATGATTTCTGGTAATAATTTCGATTCTCTGCTCCGCGCTGGCCAGACGCTCCTGACATGTCTTGACCAGCTTCATTCCCTCTTCGTAACGCACAATCAATTCTTCCAACTGCATTTCGCCCGATTCCATCTGCTCAACGATTGCCTCGAGCCGGTCCATCGCGGCCTCGAAGTTCAGTTCGGGACTGGACTTCTTTGCGGAGGAAGACATGGGCAATCAATTAAGCATAGCGACAGGGGAGAACAACGCGCCACTTCGACGCTGGGCGCTCGTCTTCCGGGAATCGAAGCTCATCGATGGACTGATGGTATATGTTTGGCACAGGCAGTGCTTATAATTTCTAGAAATCCTGCCATGACCTTCCTGAAAAAAATCCTCTTGGTCGATTACGAGCCGGGAGTCGCCGCCCTCGTTAGGCGCGCTTTCGAAGCGACGGGCTCTTATCAGGTGAAGGAAGAACATCAGACGCAGCTGACCTTCCGGACACGCTGGTTTCAGCCGGATTTAATTTTATCCGACCAGCCGCCCGCTGGCTCGGTCGCCAGCGTTTTGACTCGGACGATGCAGGATGACCCTGCGTTGCGCGACACGCCGGTCATGTTCGTGCGCGTGGACGACGCTGCCAATGGAGGCGTTGTTTCCGGCGGAGTTTTGAGCGGCTACAGTTTTCTGGCGAATCCGGTTTGCCTGGAGGAATTGGTCGGCTGCGTGACGGAGTTCCTGCACCCCAAGGTTGCCCCGCACCGCAAAACCCGCGATGCGCTCGCAGCCTAACGATTCGGCTTTAGCCGATCGCCTGCCGATACGCGGCCGCGTCTTTCAACTGCTTGACGTCCTCCGGCGACGCCATTTTCAGAATGAAGATCCAGCCTTCTCCAAATGGATCGGTGTTCACGAGCGCAGGATTGCCGGAGAGCGCTTCGTTCGCTTCCACGACTTCGCCTTTGATCGGAGCGTAGATGTCGCTTGCGGCCTTGACTGATTCCACGACGGCGATCTGTCCCCGCGCGTCCACCTGCGTGCCCACTTTCGGAAGTTCTACGTAAACGACGTCCGTCAGCTCAGCCTGCGCGTGATCGGTAATGCCGACGCGCGCTTTGTCGCCTTCCACGCGGACCCATTCGTGTGATTCGGTGTAAAAAAGATCGTCCGGAACGTTGCTCATGATTTCTTGTAGAGTGGTTTCTTCTCGATGACAGCAGGAAATTTCTGGCCGCGAATTTCGATTTGAATTTCACTGCCGATCCGGGCGTTCGCGGTCGGGAGATAGGCCATGCCGATGCCTTGATTCAAGCTCGGTGACAGAGTGCCACTGGACACTTCGCTTACGCGCTCGTTGTTTACCCAAACCGGATAATGGGGGCGAGGCGGGGGACCTTTGCCCGCCATCTTGAAAGCAACGAGTTTCCGCGCGGGCCCGTTTTCCTTCGCTTGCTGCAGGATGTCGCGACCGGTGAAGTCCTTCTTCGACAGATCAACGAAGAAACCGAGCCCCGCTTCGATCGGATTCGTCTCGGGCGTCAAATCGGAGCCATTGAGCGGATAACACATCTCGAGGCGCAAGGTATCCCGCGCACCGAGTCCGCACGGCTTCAGGCCGAGCGATTTTCCTTCTTCCAGCACCGCCCTCCATATCTTCACCGCATCGTTCGCTGGGAAAAAGACCTCCACGCCGTCTTCGCCGGTATAGCCGGTGCGCGCGATCGTCAGCTTTACGCCGTCGTATGCGAAATCCTGGAGCTGATTGCGCGCCGGCAAGGTGGTCTCGGTCCCCAGCATCTTCTGAAAAAGCTCGACCACCTTCGGTCCTTGGATCGCCAGCCCGGCGCGTTCTGCGCTGCGATTGTCGAGCGTGACGCCGTCCGGTAGATGCTTTTGCAGCCAGGCGAAATCTTCCTCCGTGCGTGATGCATTCACGACGAGCAAAAACTCCTCGTTAGCCGTCCGATAAATGATCAGGTCATCGATGATGCCGGCGTGCTCGTTCAGCAGAAAGGTGTATTGCCCGCCGCCCACTTCCAGTTTGCCGACGTTGTTTGTTAGCATGCGGTTCAGCCACGGGGCCACTCCCGCGCCGGACGCGGTCAGTTGGCCCATGTGCGAAATATCGAATACGCCCACCGCATTACGCACCGCCTGGTGCTCATCGCTGATGCTGGTGTATTGCACCGGCATCAACCACCCGCCGAAGGGAATTATTTTCGCGCCCGCGCGCCGATGTTCCTCGTAGAGTGGGGTGAATTTCGACGCAGCATCGCTCACGGGCACGAGCCTAGGCGGCGTGCTAGAGTGCGTCAATTCGCTCGAAGAAAATGGTCGCCAGGGGGGCCGCGCATCGTCGCCGATCCGAAGTAAAACTAATGACAGTGCTGGATAAACTCGAACGCCGGACCGGCTTCATCGCCATTCCCGGTCTGGTGCGGATCGTGGTCCTCTTCAATGCGCTCGTCTTCGGGCTCGTGATGCTCAATCCCGGGTTCGAATCCTATCTCGCGCTCGACCCCGCGCGGATCATGTCTGGTGAGGTCTGGCGGCTGGTCACCTATGTTTTTGTCCCGCGTATCACGCATTTCCTTTGGGTCGCGATGGCGCTTTGGTTCCTCTGGTTCATCGGTGATGGACTGGAGCGAGCGTGGGGAGCATTTCGCGTCACGCTCTTCTATTTAGTCGGCATGATCGGCACCACCGTGGCCGCCTTTTTCTTCGGGAGTAATTTTTCCGCTGCGATGTTAAACGCCACGCTCTTCTTCGCGTTCGCACGCTTTTATCCGGAGGAGGTCATCTATGTTTTCTTCATTCTGCCGGTCAAGATCAAGTGGCTGGCCTGGATCGCAGGGGCCTTGCTCACGCTCTACTTCGTTACCGGGACGATGTCGTATCGCATCGCGTTCCTCACCGCCTTCAGCAATTACTTCATCTTTTTTGGCCCCGAGATTTGGCGCGACTTCCGTCATCGCAAAGACGTCAGTAGCCGTCGTGAGCGATTCGAAGTGCAATCGCGAAGCGACGCGGAGCCGCTGCATCATTGCGCGACCTGTGGAGCGACGGAGTTGAGCGATCCGGATCGCGAATTCCGAGTCGCGCGTGATGGCGAGGAATATTGCGTGGAACATCTCCCGAGCGCGGCAACAGCGAACCTGCCGCGCTGAGTTTAACGAGCCGAACTACCGCTCCCTGCTTGACCCTCGCGGGCGCGCTGCCGACACTGGCCCGCATGACGGAAGAAAACAACGGCGGCGCTCTGATCCCAGAACAGGGTTGGCATTGCCTGCACTTGTTCTATCGGATCGAGTTTGGGCAGTGGCAGTTGCTGACCACGGAAGAGCAGCTCGCCGCGAAGACGCGCCTCTCTTCTCTGGTGCAGGAGGTGCGCGCCTTACCCGACACCCAACTGCTCACCCTGAGCGTGGTGACGCCGAAAGCGGATCTCGCTTTCATGCTGGTGACGCCGGATCTGCACGTGGCGAACCGTGTGGAAAAGCAGCTCGGCCTCGTTCTCGGCGCGGATGTTTTGGTGCCGGTTTACAGTTATCTCTCGCTCACCGAAGAAAGCGAATACCGCACATCGCCGGAAGAATACGCCGCGATTCTCGAGCAGGAGCAGAACGTTGTGCACGGCACGCCGGAGTTCGAGAAATCAATGGCCGCCTTCGAAGAGCGGATGAAACACTACCGGCACGAACGCGTTTACCCGACGCTGCCAGACTGGCCGGTCGTCTCGTTCTACAACATGAGCAAACGCCGCAGCGAGCGGCAGAATTGGTACACCCTGCCGTTCGAAGAGCGGCGCACGCTCATGCTCGGGCATGGCGCCGTCGGTCGTCAGTACGCCGGCAAAATCAAACAGCTCATCACCGGCTCCACCGGACTCGACGATGCCGAGTGGGGCGTCACGCTCTTCGCGCGCGACACTTTTCAGGTGAAGTCCATCGTCTACCAAATGCGCTTTGATCCGGTGAGCGCCGAGTACGCTGACTTCGGAGAGTTTTACATCACGTTGCAACTGCCGCTCGACGAGTTGTTCCGTCGCCTCCAACTTTGAGTGCTGCGTCACAAGGATGGGTGGCAGAGTGGTCTAATGCGCACGCCTGGAAAGCGTGTTTGCCGCAAGGCAACCAGGGTTCGAATCCCTGCCCATCCGCCGGCTGCTTCGGAAATCGGGGCCCGTTGCGCTAGATAAGATCATGCGCGCTTTGATCGCCATCTTCGCTTGCTTCGCGGCCATCGTCTCGTTTGCCGCCGAGCAAAAAATCGGTGGCGCAGATCTCCTAGTGGAGGCCACCAGCGAGGCGCGCGCGGGCCACCTTGATGCTGCCCTCGCTTCGGTGGCCGCCGCAGAGAAGAGCGGTGCCAGTGAAAGTAACGTCCTTGCACTCCGCGGCCTCATTCATCTTGAACAAGAAAAACTCGACGAAGCGGTCGCTGAGTTCCGTGCTGCGCACGAGAAAGACCCCAAAGTCGCAGGACCACGCTTTCATTTAGGCGATGCGTTGCTGCGTCAGAAAAAATGGGAGGATGCCCGCGCCATTTACGGCGCGATGGAAAAAGAAACCAACGTCCTCATTTTGAATGAAAGGCTGCGCTACGCGATCCTGCTGACCTTTCTCGGTGCGAAAGATGACGCGGGTGCGAAAGCGGCGCTCGACCGCTTGGTTTTCCCGACAGAATCACCCGCTTACTATTACGCTCAAGCGGCCTGGGCCTTCGCCCACGACAGCAAAAGCGCGGCCGAAAAATGGCTTAAAACCGCCGATAAAATGTTTGAGCAAAAAAAGCAGACGGCTTGGTTTGCACGCCCGCTCTACGACTTCGGCTGGATCAAAGACAAACCTCCCATTCCGCTCGATTAAGCGTCGGCCGTCTCGCGGCGCGTCAGGATCTGCACATTCTGCCGCACTTTCAGGATGCTGGAATTCGGCAGCACTCCGCGGAAATTCGCGCCCGGATAGATGATGCAATCGCGCCCGAGGATCGTGCCGGGATTGATCACCGCGTTGCAGCCGACTTCGGTGCGATCACCGATGATCGCGCCGAATTTCTTGAGCCCGGTCGCGATGTTTCCATCCGTCGCCATGACGTCGATCTCGCGGTGATCGAGTTTCACATTCGAGAGAATCACGCCCGCGCCGAGATGTGCGCGATAGCCGAGAATCGAGTCGCCCACGTAATTAAAGTGCGGCGCCTGCACTTCGTCGAAGAGAAGGCAATTCTTGAACTCGCACGAGTTCCCCATCACCACGCCGTCGCCGACGATCACATTTTCCCGCACGTAACACCAGCTGCGGATGTGACAGTTCTCCCCGATCCACGCCGGCCCTTTCAGGAAGGCTCCCTGTTCGACGATGGTGCCGGCTCCGATAAAAACAGAATCGCTGATAAACGGCTTGCCGACTAGTTCGCCGAGCACAGCCGGCTTCAAACGAAATTTCAGATAGCTCGAAATCTGTTTCAACGCGTCCCAGACATACGTCTGGTTTTCAAACAGCTTAGGATGAGCCGTGTGACCGAGAGTAAGAAATTCGTCCGCTGCAAACATCTGATTTAAGTCCCGCCCCGCCGCGAGATTTTCTGGCCGTCTTTGGTATCACGCGCTTCCCATCCCAGCGCCGCGAGTTCAGCGCGCAATTCATCACTTTTCTTCCACTCCTTGGCAAGCCTCGCCTGCACCCGCGCCTCCGCCAGTTGTACGACCTCGTCCGGCAATTCCGTTTCGTCCGCGTTTAGTGCGAGCACGCTCTCGATCCGCGACCACCAGTCTAACCAGCTCTGCGCGTCCTCGGGCAAGAGTGTGCCGTCATCCAGCGCCCGATTGGTCTCGCGGATCGATTCAAAAAGGAAGCCGAGCGCCGCGGAAATATTTAAATCATCATCGAGCGCGTCTTCAAACTCCTCCGTTGGGCGTTGAACGTTAGACGTTGGGCGTTGGACGTTTTCCTCCGCCGCCCTGACCCGCAGTCGCGTCACCCACCCATCAATCCGCGCCAGCGCCGTCCGCGCCTCCTCCATCCCTTCCCAAGTGAAATTCAACTGCGCGCGATAATGCACTCTCATCAGGGCATAGCGCGCCTCGCGTCCGCTATATCCCTTCTCCAGCACATCGCGCAGCGTGTAAAAATTCCCCGCCGCCTTCGACATCTTCTGCCCATCCACGAGAAGATGCGCGCAATGCAGCCAATAGCGCACGAACTGCTTTCCGGTGCAGCCTTCCGTCTGTGCAATCTCGGCTTCGTGGTGCGGGAAAATATTATCCACCCCGCCGCAGTGTAGATCGAGCTGATCGCCAAGAATCCCCGTGGCCATCGCGCTACACTCGATATGCCAGCCGGGCCGTCCCGGTCCCCACGGGCTTTCCCAACGCACCGCGCCATCCGCTTCGTCCCACGCCTTCCAAAGCGCGAAATCCCCGACGTGTTCCTTGTCGTATTCGTCGTTCTTCACCCGGCCGGTGGATTGCAGTTCATCGAGTTTGAAATGCGCCAGGTGTCCGTATTTCGGAAAATTCTTAATCCGGAAGTAAACGGATTTGTCGTCTGCTTGATAAGCCAGCCCGCGCTCAATCAATGTCTCGATCATTTTGATCATCGACGCGATGTGACCCGCATCGGTGGCCTCCGGGAAAATATCCGCGCGCTTGATCCGCAGCGTGTCGAGATCCGCAAAGAACGCGCGTTTGAACTCGCTCGTAAATTCCGCCAACGGCACGCCGGCCACCTGGCACCCGCGGATCGTTTTATCGTCCACGTCCGTGATATTCATCACGCGTTCTACCTTGTAGCCGCGCAATTCCAGATGCCGCTGCAGCAAATCCTCAAAGAGATACGCGCGGAAATTTCCGATGTGCGCGAAGCTGTAAACGGTCGGTCCGCAGGTATACATCTTCACCGTCCGACCAGCGGTATCGAGCGGCTGAAACTTCTCCAGCTCGCGCGAGTAAGTGTTAAAAAAACGGAGAGGCATCCTCGTATTAGTCCATCTCCACAATCGCCACCGCCATCGCGGCCATACCTTCACCGCGACCGATCGTTCCCAATCCTTCGTTCGTCGTCGCCTTGATGCTGATGCGCGTGACCTCCGACTGCAGCGCGCCCGCGATCCGCTGCCGCATCGCCGGAATATGCGGCGCAATCTTCGGCGCCTCTGCGATCAACGTCGCGTCCACATTGACCACCCGCGCATTTTGCGTGCGCAACACTTCCGTCACGCGTTCGAGAATCGCGAGACTGCTGATTCCGCGGATGTCTTCATCCGTGTTCGGGAAGTGATGTCCGATATCGCTCTCGCCGATCGCGCCGAGCAGCGCATCTGCAATCGCGTGGCAAAGCACATCCGCATCCGAGTGTCCTTCCAGACCGACGTTGTAAGGGATCTCCACGCCGCCGAGAAAAAGTTTCCGGCCTGCCACCAGTCGGTGCGCGTCGTAGCCGATGCCGCAGCGTGTCGTCATTTCGAAAGACCGAGGTCCATCACGCCGTTCGACGCGATGATGCTGTATTTGTCCTTCATATCCGTGCGCGGTCGCATGTCCACTTGACCGCCCGCCGTCTCGACCAAAATGACACCCGCTGCGATGTCCCATAAGCTGATGCCCTGCTCGATGTAAGCATCGAAGCGGCCGCAGGCCACATAGGCCATGTCGAGTGCCGCGCTACCCATCAGTCGGCATTTCCGCGCGCGATGCACCATGTCCTGCAAGAGCGGCAGTCCTGCATCAATCGTGGCCCCCGTTTTTGAAAGCCCGATCGAGATCACAGCTTCTCCGACTTCCTTACGATCGCTCACTCGCATCGGACGGCCGTTTAGTTGTGGCGCGCTTCCTTTTTGCGCCATCCACATTTCATCGCGCATCGGATCGTAGATTACGCCGACGATGATTTCTTTTTGGAAACGCAATGCGATCGAGGTGCAAAAATGCGGAATGCCGTAGAAAAAGTTCACCGTCCCATCGAGCGGATCGACCACCCACTGATGATCCGCCGATTGATCGCCGACGATTCCTTCTTCGCCGTAGAGCGCGTGCTCCGGAAATTTCTTCAGCAACAAATCGGTGATCAGATCCTGCGTCTGCACATCGATCTCGAGCTTGATGTCATGCGCCTCGCGCACGTTCACATTTTGCGGCTGCTCAAAACCTTGGCGCAACATTTTGCCGGCAGCGCGCGCCGCGTCGATCGCGGCATCCAGATAGTGCGTCATGAGGGTGACTAATAGGAGTGCGCTCTCGTGGTGCCAAATGTTTTCCAAATTTTGCGCCGCGCGGAGGCATAAAAAAACCGGGAGGAGAAATGAATCTCCTCCCGGGTTGAATTGCTTTTTCGAGCCGCGCCGAAAGCGCGTCTCGATCATTGATCAGTAAGAACTAGCGGCGCTTTTTGGCTGCTGCTTTCTTAGCTGGCGCTTTTTTTGCAGGCGCTGCTTTCTTGGCTGCTTTTTTCTTAGCGGGCGCTTTCTTTGCAGCTTTTTTCTTTGCTGGCATCGTTAATCCCCCCTTTCAATCCGCAGGTGCGGTGGTGTGAACAATCTGTGAATAAGTTCACAACACACGTCAGTAATCATCATGTTTTTTTTGTCAAACTTTTTTCATGCACATTGAAAATTATTTTCATGATTTCGCGCGCGATGATTTTTTTTGGCGCGCGCGAAATCGATTTTGATTCGCCGTCGCGGAAGAAAATTGTGACCGCGTTGTCGTCACTTTCCATTCCGGAATCAGCGCGGCTGACATCGTTCGCCACGATCATATCGCAATGCTTGGCGAAAAGTTTTCGGCGCGCGCGCGCTTCCATCTCGTGCGTCTCCGCCGCAAAACCGACGACAAAATAAGTCCGACGCTCGTTAGGCAGGGAAGCGAGGATGTCGCGCGTGGGTACGAGCGGCAGCGCGAACGCGCCTGTTTGCTTTTCGATTTTCTGCGGCGCGAAGGTCGCCGGTTTGTAATCGGAAACGGCAGCGCACATCACGAGCACATCGCAGTCTGACACGTTGACGTGAACGGCGTCGAAAAGTTCGTCCGCCGTTGTGATGCGAATGAGCCGCGCGTTTTCCGGAGGCGTCAACGCCGTTGGTCCGGCGATCAATGTGACCTCGTGTCCGGCATCGAGCCCGGCTTCCGCCAGCGCGTATCCCATCTTGCCAGAAGAACGATTGCTGATGAAGCGGACGGGATCGATCGGCTCGCGGGTCGGTCCGGCCGTGACGACGATCTTCACGCGATCAAATTATCCTGCGCCGCGAGCAGGAACTCGGCGCGGAACGCGATCTCATCCACTTTCCACAAACGGCCGACGCCTTCATAGCCGCACGCGAGCATGCCTGCTTCCGGTCCAATAAATTCAACGCCGCGCGATTTCAGCTTTTCCACATTCTCCTGCGTGGCGGCATGCTCCCACATCTTGCCGTTCATCGCCGGAGCAATGAGGATCGGCGCGCGCGTGGCCAGCGCGATTGCAACCAATGGGTGGCTGGCCAGTCCATGTGCAAGTTCCGCGATGACGTTCGCTGTCGCGGGCGCGATGAGGAGAAGATTCGCGCGATCGGCGAGTTGGATGTGTCCGGGGCGCCAATTTTCCTTCTCGTCGTAGAAGCTCGTCATGACGGAATTTTTCGAGAGCGTCTGCAACGTGAGCGGCGTGATGAATTCTGTCGCGTCTTGCGTCATGACGACGAAGACATCGTGCCCCTGCTTGTAAAGGAGGCTGGCGAGCTCGGCGGATTTGTAGGCGGCGATGGAGCCCGTCACGCCGAGGATGACGGACTTCTGTTTTCCGGTTTTCGTTGTTTGGGTCGTTTCCACGTGTTCCAGTCTAACGAGCGATTGCGATGTCGTGTCTGCTACGACAATTCCAGGCGGCGGCTGAGATATCTTTCCGCGCCCATGATGTGGCGAAATTTCATCAGGTCCTCTTCCATCGATTTGCTGATGATGGTGTAGCGATAGTCGCGCCAAAGTTCCATCTCGCGCGCGGCGTTGACGAGTCGGAGGTCGATTTGTTCCGGCGTCTCCGTGCCACGTTTCGTTAGGCGACGGCGCAATTCTTCGAGATCCGGCGGCATGATGAAAACGTCGCAAAGCGAATTGCGGACGAATTCATCTTTAAAATTGCGAATCGAGTCCGCACCTTTCGTATCCACGTCGATCAAGACATCGATACCGTTCTCTAGATTTGTGCAGATGGGATTTCGTAACGTCCCATAATATTTACCGTGCACTTCCGCGGTCTCCAGAAACTCGCCCACGGCCATTCGTTCTTTGAATTCGTCCTCGTCGAGGAAGTGATAGTCCTCGCCTTCGATCTCGCCAGCACGTGGCGCCCGTGTGGTGCAGGATACCGCGTAAACGAAATCGGGCGTCTGCCGCAGGGCGTCACACAAGGTTGTTTTCCCGGCGCCAGAAGGCGCGGAGACAACAAAAAGAATTCCGCTGCGGGTGAATTGTTTACTCAACGTTTTGGATTTGTTCGCGGATTTTCTCGAGCTCGCCTTTGCACATTACAACGCGTTGGGAAATGGCGGCATCGTTTGCTTTTGCGCCCAGGGTATTGAGCTCACGAAAGATTTCCTGCGTGATGAATTCGAGCGTCCGCCCGACGGGTTCCTCTTTCCGCAAGAGATCGCTGAATTGCGCGAGGTGCGATTCGAGGCGCGTCAATTCTTCGGAGACATCCGACTTGTCGGCAAAGAGCGCGACTTCCTTTAGCAAGCGGTCGTCGTCGATCGAGAGGTCAAGCCCCGCTTTGTTGATTCGCTCAAGCAGGGCGGTGCGGTATTTCGTTACCACTTCCGGGAAGAGGGCGTTCACTTCTTTGATCGCTGCGAGGATTGTGTCCAGGCGCGCACGCAAGTCTTCCGCGAGATGTTGGCCCTCGCGCTCTCGCATTTTGATCAACTCTCCGAGCGCGGTCTGGAGCGCGTTCTCGATGGCGGGCCAGGCCTGCGCGGAATCGACGCCGTCCTCCGAGAAACGCATCACGCCCGGCGCCTGTAGAATATTGCTAATCGTGATTTCCCCCGGCGCGTTCAGTTCGGCCTGCAGCGCGCGCATCGCTTCGTGATAGGAACGTGCCAAGGCAGTGTCGAGGGAAAGCTTGCGCTGGCCGTTGGCGCCTTGTTCGCAGGAGACGAGGACGTTGGTGCGACCGCGGGAAAGTTGCTCGTTGATGATTTGCCGGATGCGCGGTTCGAGTTCCATGAACTCGCGCGGAAGATTGAGGACGAGGTCGCTCTGCTTTCGGTTTACAGAATTCAGCTCGACGCTGAATTTCACGCCACCGTGGTCCACTTCGCCACGGCCATAACCAGTCATGGAACGCATTGCTAGATGTTGCTTGGAGCGGCCGGGAACATGGAATGAGGGAAAGGCGAACGTTCAACGTTCAACGTCCAACGTCCAACGCTCAATTAGGAAGGAGCGCGTCGAGGGCGCGTCGATGCGGGGAGGGGACAGGGATGGCCGCGAGATCAGAGATGGAAAACCAGCGGTGCGTGGATTTCGTGCGGTGTTTCGGAACGTCGAAGACTTCGAGCGTGATGCGATGATGCGTGAAGGGGAAGGTGGCGGCAAAGATGGCGGCGACGTCTTCCGGCGGCCCCGCGAGTTGGGGAAGGATCCACATTCCGCGCCAGCGCTTTTGCGATTGCTCGAGCAGAACATCACCGTGTCGCCGGACGAGGCCATGATATTCGACGAGTCGCTTGAGCGCCGTGCGCGCTTTCTTGCGCGGCAGAGCTTCAGGATCAGTCGCGAGACAGAACGAGCGCACGGGACAAAGCGGACACTGCGGTTGGCGCGGAGTGCAGACAGTGGCGCCGAGATCCATTAGCGCGGAGTTGAAGTCTCGGGCGCGAGTCTTTGGGACTAACGAGGTGGCCAGTGACCAGACGGCGTCGCTTCCGGCGGTGGTGTCGATCGGGAGCTGGAGATTCAGGAGCCGAGCCAGGACGCGGGCAATGTTGGCGTCGACGATCGGAACGGCATGGTCAAAGGCGAAGGTGGCGACGGCGTTTGCGGTGTAGCGGCCCAGGCCCGGGAGAGCGCGCGCCTGATCGGCGTCACCGGGGAAACGGCTGTCATGTTCTTTCACAATCGCCTTGGCGGCGGCGTGTAGATTGCGCGCTCGCGCGTAGTAACCGAGCCCTTGCCACGCATGCAGAACGTCGGACTCCGAAGCGCGCGCCAGAGCGGCGAAGTCGGGAAAGCGGCGCAGCCATACGTTGTAGTACGGGAGCACGGTCGCGACCTGGGTCTGCTGCAGCATGATCTCGGAAACGAGGATGGCGTACGCGTCGTGAGTCCGGCGCCAAGGCAGGTCGCGTCCGTGTTGGCGATACCAAATGAGAAGCTGCCGGCGAAAAGCAGTCCGCGTTTCAGGACTGACTTCGAGCGGTTTCATAGGTGCGGAAATGATGCCACGAATAGAGCAGAGTCCAGAGGGCAAATGAAAGAGTCGCGGTGATGACGTTAAGGAGTGTGAGCTTGTTGCCCAGGACGAATTGAAGGAGCAGCAGGGCCAGCGAGCCGAAGAACATC
>JBDUAH010000036.1:0-13713 GCA_040004745.1 Chthoniobacterales bacterium
GCGACCGCATCGTTTCTGTGAACTCGTCGAGACGGAAATTGCGATCGGAGCCGGCCACTTCCTTCAGCATCAACTTTGGATCGCTGACGCGGAAATCGTAGGTGCCGAACGCGCGGACCCGCACTATCCCGAAATCCTGATCGCGCATCATGATCGGATTCGATGTGCCCCATTTATTTCCGGTGAAAAGACGCGTCGTGACAAAATAGACGTCGGCCTTGAAGGGCGATTCGAACCCATACTTCCACGACTTTAGCGTGGTCAGAATCGGGATGTTATCGGTCGTTAGGGTATGTTTGCCCGGGCCGAAAGTGTCGCCGAATTCGCCCAGATAAACGAACTGCGCGATCTGCGATTCGCGCACGATCAACTGCGCGCCGCGTTTGATTTCGGCGTCGTTGTCTTCGAAGCGAAACGAGATTGTGTCCCGCGAATCGTCGGTCCAATCGATAATCTCGATCAGTTGACCGCGGATGAAATTCATGATGCCCATAAGATGTTCTCCAGTGTGGTTGTTGAGTGAGACGGTAGCGGGTCGCGGCGAAAGGCAAAGCTTTCTTGCAGGAGCGTTTAGCTGTTGCGCGAACGGGAAACGCGGACCTCGGGTCGGTAGGTCACGCGCAGCAGAAGATCGCCGCGACCGCCCCGGCTTTTCGGCAAGCCCTCCCCATTGATGCGGATAATTTCCCCCCGGCCGATCCCGGCGGGAATCTTCACCCGTAGGGCGCTACCGACTGCATTGGTAATGTGTTCAAGGCCGCCTTCCCGCGCCCGCTCTGCGCTAATCCGGAGATCGCAGCGGAGATCGGAGCCGCGCACCTTGAAGCGAAAATTCGGCGACGGTTTCACGCGAACCTGCACGCTGCCACTTTGGAAAGGTGCGGTCCGCGCGATCCGAAAACGTGCTCCGGGCGCGGTGTCGGGTGGGATAGATAGCGAGTAGTGCTCGCTGGCGGGGTTCGCGGGATCTCTGACGTTAATATCGAGCGTAGTCCCGCGGAAGAATTCCTCGATCCGGAGATGGACATCCTGCGTGATGTTACGCTGGATGCGACCGCGCGGTTTTGGTGGCTCCTGCGCAGAAAGGTCGCGATCGTAGTCCCGGCGGCGCGCGAGATCGCTGAGCGTTTCATGCGCGGCGTTGAGCGCTTCCATCCGTGACAATGCCTCTGCTGAATCGCGGTTGAGATCGGGATGATGTCGTTTGGCCAGCGTCCGATAGGCGGCACGGACTTCCGCGACGGTGCAACGACGGTCCAGACCGAGCGTGGCGTAATGATCGGGCACAACCGCTAAGCAGCAATCGCGCGCACTCCGTCAACAAGGCGCTGGACTTCGTCGGTTGTGGTATAACAAGCGCAGCCTGCGCGGACTAGACCGTCGCGCGCCTGCCCCAGCCGCTCCACCACCGTGGTGGCGTAGAAGTCGCCGTTGGAGGCGAAGACGCCGTGGTCGCCCAAACGCTGTGAGACTTCCAACGACGGCACGCCTTTGACTGTGAAGGCTACGGTGGGAGTGCGCGACGAGTCCGGTGGCGGGCCGTAAAGCTGGACGCCGTCGATCAGCGACAAACCATCCCACAATTGCGAGAGAAGTGCGCTGCCGCGCTCGTGCAGCGCCGCGAAAGTGCTCGTTAGGCGAGCGCGGCGCGTCTCGCCGGTCGCGAGTGAGGCAAGGAAATCGATCGCCGCAGCGGCCCCAGCGATGCCTTCGTGATTTTGTGTGCCCGTTTCGGCGCGCTCCGGCGCAGTGTTGGGCGAGGGGAGCAGCTTGGGAAAGTCCACGGCCGCGAGCAGATCCTCGCGACCGTAAAGCAGGCCGATGTGCGGGCCGTAGAATTTATAAGCGGAGCAACTGAGGAAATCGCACTCGAAGTCGCGCACATCCACGAGCGCATGTGGGGCGTAATGCACGGCGTCGACAAAGACCTGTGCTCCCAGTTCGTGGGCCATCCGTGCCGCGCGGCGGATATCGGTGATCGTTCCGAGCGCGTTCGAAGCCGCCCCGATTGCCACCAGCTTGGTGCGCCCATTCAAGCGCCGCCCGAAATCGTCCCAGTCGAGCTGACCCGTCTCCGGAATCATCTTCACCACTCGAATCGTGACCCCGCGCTCTTTCTCCAGCGCCCGCCATGGCGCGACGTTCGCGTGGTGGTCCAACTCGGTGAGGAGAATCTCGTCGCCTTCCGTGTAATCACGCCCAAGCGCCCGCGCGAGATGAAACGTGAGCGTAGTCATGTTCGCTCCGAAGGCGATCTCGTTAGGCGACGCGTTCAGGAAATCGGCCACCGCTTCCCGTCCCGCGTTGATGATTGCATCCGTCTCTCGGCTGGTCGCAAAGGCCCAATGGCTGTTTGCATTATGGTGGAGCAAATAATCGCCCATCGCGTCCACCACTGTGCGCGGCACCTGCGTCCCGCCCGGACCATCGAAATAGGCGACTGCCTGATTCCCTTGCCGTCGTTCGAGTGCGGGAAAGGATTTACGAAGTTCGCTAGTGGAAGTGACGGCGGTGTCGGGAGCAGTGCTGGTCGAAATCATGGTGCGTGGTTACCCTACAATGCCGCGGAAACCGGCGCACCCTTCAAACCGGGGCGCGGCGACGTTCCTCCGGCAGTCGGGAAAGCTTGCAGACGGCCGGGGCAGCCAATGACAATGCCGCCATGGAAGAAACGGGCCAACGGATTGAGATTTTTGCGCCTTGCGAGGCGGCATTGGCACTGACGAAGCGGATGTTGTTTCAACCTTTCGATCTGGCGAAGTGGTGCTTGATCGGATTCGCGGCCTTCCTGGCGAAGCTTGGAGAGGGCGGAGGATTTAAGTTTCCCACCAACTGGGGGCACGAAGACTGGCACAAAGTCCGCTCGGCAACCTCGGCGGCGACTGGGGGATGGACCGGGCTGCCTGGATGGGCGATCCCGTTGCTCATCGTAGTGGTTCTAATCATCGCGATTTTGACGTTGGTGTTGATTTGGATCCGCTCCCGCGGCGAGTTTGTCTTTACCGACTGCGTGGTGCACAACCGCGGCGCGATCGTCGAGCCTTGGAAGGATTTTCGGAGGGAAGGGGACAGTCTGTTTTGCTGCCGCGTTCTGGTGGGCTTGGCCTTCGTCTCGGCGCTGGCCTTGGCCGGGACGCCGATCTGGCTGCCGTGGGCCTTGAGGGGAACTTTCCCGGAAGGTGCCACGGTGATCGTGGGAATGCTTTTGCTCGCGAGCGTAATGGTGATTGGCGGATTGGGCTGGGCGATAGCGTCCTATTTTATGGTCCCGATCATGTATCGGCGGCGTTGCCGCGCGTGGGCGGCCCTGCGGGAATCGGTGGGTTTAATCGTGTCGGAGCCATGGTCGGTGATCTTGTTTTTCCTCTTCAGCTTGGTATTGGCGCTCGCCGTGATGATGATCGCCTGCCTCCTCACTTGCATGACGTGTTGCCTGGCGGCGATCCCTTACGTGGGGACCGTAATTTTGCTGCCGATCTTCGTCTTGCGGCAGGCCTATTTGCTTCTTTTCGTTCGGCAATTCGGGGCGGAATACGATGTCTGGGCTGGCCTTGGCGCCGGCCGTGCCGCCGGTGCAGGCTCCCGCGCCGTCGACGCAGCCTCCCTCGGTCCCGTGACGCGGCCGAAAGCGAGCGGTGACCGTTCGTTAGGGAGCGGCTGTTTCCGTGGCGGGCGGCGCGCCGGTGTGGACCTCCGGTAGCACCTCCATCCGGACGCGGGCCACACCTTGACGGAGCATGCCGAGCTGCTCGGCTGCATCCTTGCAAAGATCGAGCTGCACATTCCGATTGTGAATTCCGCGGTCGGTAATGCGCACGAGGACGCTTTTGTGATTTTTCAGGTGAGTCACGCGGACAAGAGTGCCGATGGGAAGACTATCGTGCGCAGCGGTGAATTCACCGGGGGCAGCTCGTCGTCCCGCGAGCGAACCCGGGGAGACATCATACCAGGACGCTCTCGCCTTCCGGCTCGAGATGGGTGTCGGGCTGGGCGAACTGCTGGCGAAAGAACCGCCGGACGAACGGTGAGACACAGCCAGGATAACAAGCACAGCGAGTGCGCCCAGAAGCGCGAGGGCGGCAACAATTTGCCAGGCGGCAAAGGCGGCTACTCTCCGATGTGCCGACGGACGAGATGGCCTATGCGCGAGTAGTTTCTGCATGGGTGCCTTCGCGGATCACGGAATGCACTTTGCGAGTTAACGCCTGGGGCGTGAATGGCTTTTGCAGGAGATCAAAAGACTCGTCCATCACGTTGTCGCGGCCGATGTCGTTATCCGAATAACCGGAGACGTAGAGGACCCTTGTTTCCGGGCGGGTTTGGCGCAACTGGGCGGCGACCTCGGGACCGTTCATTTGCGGCATGATGACATCGGAAACCAAGAGATGGATCGGCCCGTCGAATTCGTCCGCCATGCGAAGCGCTTCGAAACCAGACTCCGCGCAGAGCACATGGTAGCCTTCCTCGGTCAGGACCGCGCAGACGAGTTCGCGCACGACCTCTTCGTCCTCGACCACCAGAATTGTCTCGAAGGTTTCCGATTTATGAACTGGCGGCGGAAGCGTCGGTTTTGGCGGAGCGACGGGTGAGCGTTCCAAGGGGAAGAAAATGCGGAAGGTGCTCCCCTGGCCAACTTCGCTTTCGACGCAAATGCCGCCACCGCTCTGGCTCACGATTCCGTAAACGGTGGCAAGGCCGAGACCGGTGCCCTGGCCGGGGCCCTTGGTCGTAAAAAACGGTTCGAAGATGCGCGACTTCGTTTCGTCGTCCATCCCCATGCCGCAATCGGTCACGGCCAACTCGACGTAATCGCCTGGCGGGAGAGATCCTGAAATATGGGCGACCCCGAATTCATCGAGCTGAACGGTCGCGGTGCGAATGATCAAATCGCCGCCGGCCCGCATGGCGTCGCGGGCGTTGACTCCCAGATTCAAGACGACCTGTTCAAGTTGGCTGGGATCTGCCAAAACAGTGCCGAGACGCGCCGTAGCTCTAGTGCGCACATTGATGCGTTCGCCGATGACGCGGCGGAGCAGGTTTTCCATGCCGGCGACGAGTTGGTTGAGATCGATAACGCGTGGCTGCAAATGCTGTTTACGACTGAAGGCGAGGAGCTGCCGCGTGAGCGTGGCGGCTTGTTCGCCGGCTTTGCGAATGAGATCGGCGTGTTGCCCGATGACGGTGTCCTTCGACTTGCGCGCGTTGATCAATTCCGCGTAACCGATGATGGCGGTGAGCAGATTATTGAAATCGTGCGCGATGCCACCGGCGAGGCGGCCGACGGCTTCCATCTTCTGCGATTGGCGCAGCGCTTCTTCGCTGTGGTGAAGCGCTTCTTCCGTGACGCGGCGCTCCTCCATTTCCTGGAGCAAACTGGCGCGTTGCTCGAAAAACTTTTGCACGGTGCGCGCCAGTTCGCCGAACTCCGAGCGATCGCGCATCAGGTTCTGAATTGGCGCGGGATCGGCATTCGTTAGGCTGGCCATGATCCGGCGCAGGGGCCGGCGGACCCAGCGGAGCAAAGAGGTACTGAGGAGAAGGAGGAGAACGAGGGCAAAAAGAATGAGCCAGAGGAGGACGCGTTGGTTTGAGCGCCGGAGTTCGCGGACGACCCCCGATTCATTGCGCACGACCAATTGCGCGACGGGCTTTCCATCCCAAGCGCGCAGGGTCTGGGAAAATGCGAGCTGCCCAGACTCGTCGGTGTAGTTCTCCTTAGCCGGTTCGAGGCTGACGTCGTTGCCCGTGAACATGGACATGTCGTCGAGCAGAGGCTGATTCCAGAGACGACCGACAAAAAGGAAACCGCTAGCCGGTTCCTGCCGGGAAAAGTCTTTCGCGCGGTGAATGGTGGCGCCGCGTATTTCCATCACTCCGCGAGGGAGCGCGATGAAGAAATGAGCCAGCGGCCCGTTCCGGAAAACCTTGGAAATATTAACGGGTAGGATCGGCAGAGCGCCGAGCGGCTCAGCCGCCAGATTAGTTATGTGATGAATCAAGGAACCATCCTGGCGATAGACCCAAACAGCGTTCGCGCCGTAGCTTTCGAGCCGGGGGACAGAGAGGTTGTCGGCAAACCACGGCGCGTTGTCCGTCGCCGTGGCGGCCACTAACTGATCGGAGGCGCTGTCATCTTTCGCGAAGGTTTCGAGCTTCTCGCCGTGTTTGGCCAGGACACGCTCAAAAGACGAGCTGCGCTCTGCGTAGCGCTCGTCGGCGATCCTCTGAAATCTCGTCTGATCGTACGCTCGGAAAGCCGCCAACCCTGCAAGAAAAGTCGCTACGACGATCAAGAGCAGGAGGGTAAGCTTGGTCTGGACCTTCATCTTGGCTGGTGAGTTGGATAAGCAAATCGCCTGCCGCAACGGATCGTCTTTGACCGACCGAGGGTCTTACTTATTCGCGCAATCTTTCTTCTTTGATCGCAACTATCTTCAGTTCATGGCCTTCTGGTCGAAGCGTCCATGTGTTTCTGGTCTTGCCGGAGGCGACAGATTTTTCACGTTCCACCCGATACGTGATGTCAAATTCGACAATCGTTTCGCCTTCCTCTGCCGCCGCGCGGAAGGTGACTGGCGGCAAAAGGGTGTATTTCCGCTCCGGCCATCGCTTGACGTAGTCGCGGACATCACGCGTGACAAAGGCTTCGCCTTGCATCCCGTGATCGAAATAGCGCACCGGGTAGCTGAAATATCTAATCTGGGAAGCGACGTCCGGCGTCTCACCATCGCGCAGATACTGTTGCACGTAAGCCGTAATCCGCGCGGGGGAGAGATCCTGCTCCGGCGACGGTGGCTCCGCCGGTGGCGCGGGAGTGGCCACGGCGTCCGGGTTCTGTTCCGCCAATTTTTCCAGCGCCATCCGCTCGGTCTGTTCTAATTCGGGCGCGCGATCACTTTTGAGAATCGGGATATCGGGCACAGTCTCGACGCTCGCTTGAGCCCGTGGTCGCTCGATTCCGAGCGAGGCGGCTGTGGTGTCGTCAATCGCGCCAGTGCATTGGAAACCTTTGCGGGTCTGGTAACGCTTGAGGGAATTTCCCAGATCGGGGCTATTCCGCCCGTCGATATCGCCGAAATAGAGGTTCCTCTTCCTCAATTCCTCCTGCACCTGACGGGTTTCTTCATCGGCGAAGCCGACGGTGGCGATGAAGAGATAGAGAAGGCAAAAGGCTAGAATTCCGTTTTTCATGCAAAAGTGAGCGGAAAATCCGACCCGCTACGTCTGTGGTATACAATCGCGCCCAAGTCACTTATCGGTCGCAGCCCAAAATTTCTGGAACGCGCTCGGCCAGCTTCGAGCTACCACGCTCTCCCGTGCGCGCAGGCCCATATCGGCGCGACGACCGGAATCGTTTACAAGCATCTCGATGGCGTCGGCAAAAGCATTCGCGTCGTGCGCTTTCGTGATGAGTCCGTTTACCCCGTCCTCAATGAGCTCGGCCGGACCGCCGAGATCCGACACGATGACGGGAAGCCCGCAAGCCTGAGCTTCGATAATGACATTGCCAAAAGTATCGGTCGTACTGGGGAAAACGAAGATATCGGCCGAGGCATAGGCGGTCGCGAGCGCTTCGCCTGCCAGATAGCCGGCAAAGACGGCATCGGGGAGTTTTTCTCGCAGTAAGTCCACGTAGGGCCCGATGCCGACGAGGAAGAGGCGGATCGGAGAATTCGCATGCCGCAGCTTCCGGTAAGCGGTGGCGAGCACGTCGAGATCTTTCTCGCGCGAGATGCGGCCGACATAGAGGAGCCGAACTTCATCCGATACGGTGCCAGGTCGCTCCCAAAATTGTTCGAGCCGACGGTTTGGATGGAAGAGTTCGGTATCGAGCCCACGAGGCAAGATCTGAATCTTCTCCGGCTCAATCCCGCGCTCCACCCAACTGCGCCGGTACTGCTCGGAATTCACGAAAACAGTGTCCATCTGCCCGTAAAGCCAGCGCATGTAGGTCCATGCGAGGCTTTCAAGAAAGCGGTCGTCGGTCAGGATGCGGACGTACTCGGGAATATCCGTGTGATAGATGCCGCTGGTCTGGAGGTTGAGCATCTTCGCGGCGAGCAGGCCGGTGAGCCCGACCGGCGCGGGTGTGCTGATAATGATCTCGGTGAATTGCTCGCGCTGGATGTAATCGAGGATCTGGAGAATGGGCGGAAAGCTGACCTTTTGCAGTTCGTATTCCGGCAGCTCGAACTCGCCGATGGGCTTGAAGTTCTTGACCGGGATGTCGGTGACGGTGAGCTCACTCAGCGAGGTGATGACGATCAACTCTTCGCCCGCGGCGGCAGCAGCAGCGGTCATTTTTCGGATGGTGGTGGAGACGCCGTTGACGTCTTCCAGTGTATCGGTAAACCACGCTCGCTTGACGTTCTGCAATTGCGGCGGGATCTCACCGGTCATTTGCCGAAAAACCTCGCGCAGCGCCGTGCGCGACGGCGCCTGGCTGTGGAAGCCGTAGATGTAGGGCGCGAGGACGACAAGGATGGGCGCGATCCCGCTCAGAGCCTGGATACTCTCGATCACGTTTCCGCTATTGAGCTGCTGAACGAATTTCTCGAAGAGGCGAAAGGCCAACTGCTCGCAAACGAGATTGGCCATGAGGAAGGTGCGGCGTTCCGGGGCCTCGACGCCGGCTGCGGCTTGCGCCAGGAGGGCCTTTACTTCCGGTTTCGCGAAGTGGCTCGAAAGCTCTTTCCAGAGGGAGACGTTGCCGGACTTCGCGAGCTCGAAGATTTTTCCGGAAAGCACGCCTTGGGCGACGAAGGCTGCTTTCTCTCGGAGCGTGAATTCGGTCGGATCTCGACCTTCCATAAACCGGGAAAACATCGTTTCCAAGAGGGGAGCGGCAGCGCCGAGACGCTCATGAAAACGATCCTGGATGAAACAAGAGAGCGTGTTGTAGAAGCCGTGCGAAAGCGCGAGCGGGGTGCCGCCTTCGCCCTTTGCAGTGCACGAACCAACGCGAACGTGAGCGAGGAATTCGGCGGCGTTTTTCGCGCGGGGCGTTTCAGTGAAAGCCGTGGCGAGGAACTGGCCGCCGTGGTCATCCGAGCCACCGACGATGATTTTCTGCCACGGCTCTGGATGCGTGGGGGCGAAATTCTGACGGTTCGCCAGCTCTTCGACTTTCTCCTGCGTAAGACCGCAGAGGAGCTGGCGCACGAGATCGCTCAGAAGCGCATCGCGGAGTCCATTGATGCCTTCGAAATGCTTAAATAGCAGAATCAGACGCTCCAGATGACTGGCGTCCAGTTTGCCATTGATGCTGTAAAGCGGGTGCGCGACCGCGTGCGTCAACGCTTCTTTTTGCAGGTAGGACTGGAGATCGAATATGTTCTCGCGCAGTGCCGCAATGTCGCGGTGGTGCGCTTCATTCAGCCCCCAAACAAGCAAGTGTATCTTGCACGGATCGGTCGGAAAAAAGGTCGTAACTTGTTCGCTGAGAAAAACTCCTGATTTGTCGGCTATCTGAAGACAGCCCTCGATTGTGTCGTGATCGGTTAGGGTCACGTAATCCATCCCCGCATCTCGCAACTGCCGGTAGAGGTCGGCCGGATCGGAATAGCTGTCGGGCAAATCGAACCGTCGGAAGAGCCATTCTTCGGATCGCGCGCTGGCTCGCGAATGAACATGGAGATCGCAGCGGCTCATTGCGTTTCAGATCGTCGCGCCGCCAGCCAATCGCGGTAGGTGGTGGGTTGGCGCCGCGCGGCAAAGGTTTCGGAGAGGCGAAGAATCTGCGACCAAATTTCCGTGTGCGAGATATCCGGCGGATGGATGCCGAGGCGGAGCAGCGGGTGCGTCGATTGAATTTGCGCCTGCGCGGCATTCCAAGCCAAACTCGCGGTGCGTCGCCATGCGTTTCGAACGCTATAAACCAACGATCGAGCGCGATAGACTTCGCGGTTACGGAGATCGACGACGGTCGTTAAGCGTGTCGTGTATTCCATTTCCGCATCGGCGGCGGCGCGTTCGCCATCCGCGCTTAATAGCCAGGCGGGAGCGATGAAGCCGCGAGGCTTCAGCCCAGCACTCACGAACTCCACCCGCGCGCGATTGATACGCTGCAAGGCTTCATCGTAATCAACATCGTAGAATTCGCCTTCGCCGCTCGTATACGATTGCGTGAGCAAACGCTCCCGTAGCGTTTCGTCGTCTCTCGCCGGCCGTTCGTGGAAGTAACCGTGAATCACGATTTCATGGCCGACCTCTTCCAGTTCGCGCAACCAGCGGACGAATTTCGCATCGGCCATCGAGTTCCCGGTGTGGTGATAATCGGGGACCACCAGCAGCGAGCAAACGCGCACGCCGCGCCGGGCGAGGTCGCGAAGAATTTTCTCTGATGCTTCCCATGTCGGCGGCGCGACATCGTGCAGGGAAACCACGAGGTGCGCGCTTTCCATCGCTGTCGAGGAGGCGAAAGCCGGAAAGGAAGTTGCGGCAGCGCCGGTCACAGAACGATTTACTTCGAGGCGAGACGGAGGATTTCCTCGAACTCGGATGGGGTGACCGGCTGGACTGAAAGCCGGGAGCAACGCAACAGCGCCATCTCTTTGAGACGCGGTTGGTTTTTGATCTCGTCGAGCGTGACTGGTCGGTTAAGGGCCTTGCCGGCCTTCAATTCCACCGCGCTCCAATCGCCCTCATCCGCTGTCGGGTCGGGAAATGCGGTCCGCGTCACCGTCGCCACGCCGACAACCGCTTTCTCGGTCACACTGTGATAATAGAAGGCTTCGTCGCCCTTTTGCATGGCGCGCAGATTATTGCGCGCAGTATAATTACGCACGCCCGTCCAGTCGGTCTTTTTGTCTGCGACGAAATCGGACCACGAGTAGGCGCTGGGTTCCTGCTTCACCAGCCAGAATCTCTTCACGTTCTGTTGATACTCCCGCACGGTCGATTCGACAACCGCCGCCGCCTGTTTCACAATCGCCGAATGCGACGCGGCCTCTTCATCACCTTCGAAGGATCGGAGGGCTGCGGCAAATCCACGCAGGTGCAGCGGCTGATCGCGCGGCTCGAACAAGCCGGGACCGAATTCATTGTCACGCGGGAACCGGGGGGAACGCCGATCGGGGAAAAGATTCGCGATCTGCTCCAGTTCGCGCCGGAAAGCGTGGCCATGCAACCCGAGACGGAGCTGTTGCTTTTCGAGGCGAGCCGCAGCCAGCTGGTGCGCGAAGTGATCGAGCCGGCGCGCTCACGCGGAGCGCTTGTGATCTCAGACAGGTTTTATGATTCGACGACGGTTTACCAGGGAGTGGCGCGACGGCTGGATGCGACGGTGGTGGCGCGTTTGAATGATTTCGCCGTCGGCGAATGTCGGCCGGACATCACTTTTATCCTTGATGTGGATGTGACGACCGCCCGCGCACGCATGTTGCGGCGGGTCCGCCCTGTCTCGGCGCCGGATCGGATGGAACAGGAGCCGGCGGAATTCTACGAACGTGTTTGCGTGGCCTATCGAGAGCTGGCTGCGCGCGAACCGGAGCGCGTGCACCTCGTCGATGGCACGCGGGGCATCGATGAGATCGAAGCGAACATCTGGCGGCTTCTCACGACGAAATTTCCCGACGCGTGGAAGAAGGAATAAACGCTGATGGCTTTCTCACCCGACACTGCATTTTCATATTTAAGGCGAGCGCATGGGCAGAGCCGGTTGGCGCACGCATATTTGATCTCGGGCGGGCCGGGATCGGGCAAGCGCGTACTGGCGGCGCGGCTCGCGCACATGGTCAACGGCATTGCGGAAGAGGAGGTGTTCGCCTCTGGCATGGGGCGGATCTTCGTGGCGGAACCGGAATCGAAATCGCGTCGCATCGTGATCGAGCAGATCCGAAACCTGGAGCACTCCCTGCAAATGCGAGCGGCCGAAGGACGACGCAAAGTGGCGATCGTGTGCGATGCCGATCGCTTGCAACCTCAGGCCGCGAACGCGTTTCTAAAGACTCTGGAAGAGCCGCCTAACGATTCGTTACTGCTCCTCCTGAGCACGCTTCCTGAAGCGCTTCCGGACACTATTCTCTCTCGCTGCATTCCGATTCCTCTCGCCGCGCCCGCGGGCGTGATGCCTTCTGCGGAAGAGACGGAGCTGGTGGAGTTACTCGCGTCGGCCACAAGCCCGCAGAGCAATGGAATGCAGGGGCCGTACCAGGTCGCGCAAGGTTTCCAGCGGCTCCTCGCGCAAACGCGGGTGGCCATCCAAACCGAAAACGCGGCATCGCTAAAGGCGGAGGAGGTGCGTTACAAAAACACGACCGACGGCGCCTGGCTGGACGAGCGCGAGGATCATTTCAAGGCGTTAACAGAGAGCCGCTACGTCCAACGACGCGCGCAATTGGTGGAAGTGTTGCTGCGTTGGTGGTCGGATGTTTTGCGCGCTCGTACCGGCGTAGCGCGGGAGGAAATTCCCGCGGCCAAAAAGGACACCAGGGCGCTCGCCGAGCGACTTTGCACGCCAGACATTCTCCGCCGTATCCGGCGACTCGAGGAAATGCGCGATCATCTCGGGCGCAACATTCAGGAAGCGCTCGCAGTCGAGGTGGCGTTCCTAACTGTCTTTCGTTTCTGAGCTGGACGACCGGGCTTTCGGTTCGAATTGGATCGTCGCCATGTGCCCGCCGGAGCGCGTCCCGCCAAAGCGCAAGGCTGCTTCGCCGCCTTCCGGGAAACGGTATTGCCGATCGAACACATTTGAGGAACGCCAGGCACGGGACGCGGCGAAGAGAATTCCGATAGCTGCCAGAACCACGATTGCGATTGCCCCAATCCACCAACTGCGCGGGATTGGTTTCCCCTCTTCCAGACTGTTATGGCGCGGCGTGGGCGACGGCGTCGGGGGCGGTAAGGGGCCGAAAGCTTGGGCTTTGAAGAGGGAGTTTGCTGAGCTCGGTGCGGGCAGTGGCGTTGGTTCGGCCGCCCGCGGCGTCTTCGCGAAGGCGAGGAAGGCAAACGTCAGCAAAAGCGTGAGGCGAAGCCGGTGCATGATCAGGTTTCCGCGTTCTCGACTGGTTGGCTGAGAGCGAGGTCGGAGCATTCCCGAAGCTTCGCGGTGAGCGCCTCGAGGCAGGCATGAATTCCTCTGGGGAGATCGCCTTTGCAAAGCGGGCCCGCCATCACCTCCAAAGCGCTGCGGAGAACTTCGTTACTCACATAAGGCTCGAGACCGTAACCGGTCGTTAGGGCAGCTTCTTTCGCCACCACATCCAGCACGAGGAGCATGTCGAAATTGTCGTTTTCTGTTTTCTCGACCGAGCTGAAGCGCGCGCGGTTGGCCATCCAGAAAGCGTATTCGTTCACGCGACTGCCGGCCGGCAGTTCCGTCACCAGGACGGAGAGAAGTATCTGCGGGAATTTTTTCTCAAACAGCCGCAGCTTTTTTCGGATCGCTTCCATATCCGGCAAAGGGAGCTGACCACTGCGATCCGAAAGATAACGCGAGTGCCGCGGCACCAATCCAAATTTCATATCCAGCCGTTGCAGCGAGAACTTACATTCCGGACAACGCGGAAGCGGAGCCGACGAGTGAGCTGAGCAAGAAGGACACTTCATCGATGCAAAAACGAAAAATGGAGCGGGCCTTTAACCTTGAGTCGGCGTGACATCCTCCACATATAAAGCGAGCCTCGCGCTTTGCGAATGCACGGTGAACCTTGACGCTATGAGACTTGAGAATCAGATCGCGGTCGTGACGGGAGCAGGGCGGGGAATCGG
>JBDUAH010000253.1:0-4018 GCA_040004745.1 Chthoniobacterales bacterium
GAAAACACGGACCGCCGACGTCCGCATGTCCGCAAATTCCGGCGGCACATCGAGGTGCTCAAGCCGGTATTTCATAAAAAAGAAATCGCTCAGCGAGCCGGCTTCCGCTTCCACCGGATCGAGCTTCAGGCCGCGCATCGAACTGGCCACGGTGAGCAATTTCCGCGCACTGCTCGACCCCGGGAAATCGTTCATCCGCTCGACCACCACGAAGACGGCCACTCCGGCGATGACCGCGAGAGCGAACGCAATCGAGAGGACCACCGGATTGCGCCACATCTTGCGCCAGCCGCGCCGTTTCTGCGGAATGAGCTTCTCATTGCGAAACCACTCCGAGATCTCAGCCGAGACCGGAATGTCGCGCACAAGTTTCGCCACCGCCCGATCGAAAGCTTGCTGCTGACTCAACGCCGTCGCGCTCGGGCCTTTCCGCTTCGCGCGCTGGATCGCCATCCGCATCTTGCGATCCGTCTCCGTCTTCTCCGTAATGGGAGCGACACGCACAAGCTTGTCGTCCGATGAGGTGGTGCCAAACAAACTCATGCGTCGTAGGGCGGCGGAGTGGTCGCGTCGAGCCAGGCCTGAAATTGGCGTCGCCCACTCTCGACCATTTCGGAAAATTCATTCGCTTTCAATTCCAGCATCGAAAGCATTTCGCCCAGGCTAAACTCGTCGAGGTAATAGATCGCCAGCGCGCTCCGTTGCGGTTCCGGCGCGCCGGAAATCCAGACCGCGAGTTGCTCCGGAAGAAGCTGCCCGATTTGCGCCGGAGATTCCGCCGTGAGCGCCGCGTCCTCGACAAATCCCGGCTCCGCCTGCAATCCGCTCTCACTCGCGATCAACGATTGCCAGCGCGCGTCGCGAAAAAACCAAATCCGATCTTGGACCGGCTCACCCTTCGCCGAGAGCGCGGCCGCCGCGTGCAGCGTACTCTGGAAAGCCTGCTTCGCCTTCGCCTGCTCCCCCGTCATGAGGAAGCAAAAGCGATACAGCTGCGGAAGATTTTCGTTGGTCTCGAGCACGGCGTGACTTTCCGCCGAATGTTACGCGACAGCGGAGAACCGACAAGGGCCGGTCACACGGTCCGAGTAATCAGGCGGGCCCGTCGCCGATCTCTCAGTAAGTGTGACCGTTCGTCCGACTTCAATCTGCTGCGCGGGTGGTCATGCCGCCGAGCCTAACGAGGCCAAACGGCGACCGACTTCCTCCGCGTTCTCGCGGCTGTTGAAAGCCGAGATACGGAAATAGCCTTCACCACAGGAACCGAAGCCGCTTCCCGGCGTGATGACGACATTCAACTTCTGCAGCATCCGGTCGAACATCTGCCAGCTTGTTAGGCCGGAGGGAGTTTTGACCCAAATATACGGCGCGTTTGTTCCGCCAAAGACGACGAGCCCCGCGCCTCCCGCGGCTTCGCGCAGAATCCGGGCGTTACCCATATAATGCTCGATCAACGTGCGCACCTGAGCTTTGCCCTCATCGCTGTAGAGCGCTTCCGCGCCGCGTTGGACGGGGTAGCTCACGCTGTTCGCCTTCGTGCTCCAGCGGCGGTGCCACAGAGGATGCAGTGGGAGCACGCGCCCGTCTTCCGTCTGCGCCTTCACGGACTTTGGCATCACGGTAAAACCGCAACGGACGCCCGTGAAACCACCGGTCTTCGAAAAACTGCGAAACTCGATTGCGCATTCGAGAGCGCCCGGGATTTCATAAATCGAATGGGCAATGTCCGGCTCACTGATGTAGCCTTCGTAGGCGGCGTCGTAGAGCAGGATCGCCTTATGCTCGCGCGCATAGTCGACCCAACGCGCCAACTGATCCCCCGTCGCCACGGCGCCGGTGGGATTGTTCGGGAAACATAAGTATACGAGATCCGCGTGCTCGGTGGGCGGCTCCGGCACGAAGTTGTTCTCCTCTGTGCAGGGGAGATAAACAATGCCTTCGTAACGCCCGCCGGCCTCGGCCATACCGGTGTGGCCCGCCATCACATTCGTGTCGACATAAACCGGGTAAACCGGATCGGTGATCGCGATCTTGTTCTGGTCGCCCAGGATATCGAGGATGAAACCGCAATCCGATTTCGAACCGTCCGAGAGAAAAATTTCGTCGTCCGCGATCTCGATTCCCAGCCCGCGATAATCGTGCTGCGCGATCTTCGAACGAATGAAATCATAGCCCTGCTCGTGTCCATAACCGCGAAAGGTCTCGCGATGCGCCAGCTCTTCGATCGCAGCGTGCATCGCCGCGATCGCCGCCCCGGGCAGCGGCTCGGTTACATCGCCAATTCCGCAGCGGATGATGCGCGGCGCCACCTCTGGATGCGCGTCACAAAATTCCTTCACCCGGCGGGCGATCTCCGGGAAGAGATAGCCCGCCTGTAGCTTCAGATAGTTTTCATTGAGGTAAGCCATACGCGTCTAACCGGCTCCGGGCCGGTGAATCTTTCCCTTCAGCTCGACCGGCAATTTCTCCCAAAGCGGAGGGTGAGCCTCAACGAGACGAGCGATATCAGCCAGATCTTTAAATTGTTCGCTCTGTCGCCGATTTTCATCTCTCCAGGCTTTGATCTTTCCGCCCAGCGTATCTCCCAGCGACGCCACGCGAAGGAGAATACCGTGGACGTCAGCCGCAATCGCTCGCTTTGGAAAATCGCGGTAAAAATCTTCTGTGCTCAACTGCATACTCACGGCGGAATCACCGTGAAAATTGACCGACCATTCAAAGCGTTCTGCCCGTAGACCCGCTGCTTCCAACGCACTCACGGCCTTCTCGATCGCCTCGGTCGCAACCACAAAATCCACGTCCCGCGTGACCACCGGTTCCCGCGCCCAGTGGTTCACCGCCACGCCTCCGATTGCGCACCACGCGATGTTCGTCTTCTCCAGCGCATCAATCATGCGCACGACGTCGTTCGCGCCGCCCTCGGTCTGCCAGTCGAAGAATTGTTTGGCGGTCATCGGCCAAGCCAAGGAGGGCGATTTCCAAATCGCCCTGCGGCGTCTTGGCAGCCGCCGCTCCTTGATTGCGCGCGGCCCCAGCTACTTCTCGTAGCGCTTGCCGACCTCAGCCCAGTTCACCGTGTTCCACCAAGCCTTCAGATAATCCGGTCGGCGGTTCTGGTAGTTCAGGTAGTAAGCGTGTTCCCAGACGTCCACCCCGAGGATCGGCGTGTTACCGTCCATGAGCGGGCTGTCCTGATTCGGCGTGGAAACGATTTCCAACTTGCCGCCTTTTTTGATCAGCCAGGCCCAGCCGCTGCCAAAACGCTTCACGCCAGCGTCAGCGAGTTTCTCTTTGAATTCGTCAAAGCTGCCAAAGGTCGACTTGATATCGTCAGCTAGCTTCCCGCCCGGTTCGCCACCTGCGTTCGGCCCCATGATCTGCCAAAAGAAAGAATGGTTCGCGTGTCCGCCGCCGTTATTGCGCACCGCGGTGCGAATATCTTCCGGCACCGCGTCCATGTTGCTGATCAAATCTTCGATCGATTTCGCGGCGAGCTCGGGCTTGCTCTCGAGCGCCTTGTTCAGGTTCGTGATGTAGGCCTGATGATGTTTGGTGTGATGGATCTCCATCGTGCGGGCGTCGATGTGCGGCTCGAGCGCGTCGTATCCGTAGGGAAGTTTCGGTAATTCGTAAGCCATAGTCGCTTAACGTCCGATGCCCAGCCCAACGCGTCAATTGCCACGGAAGACGGACGTCCCGTCTGTCGGACGGTCGGCGTCCGCCTGCTGAATTAGTCGCAATGGTAGAAACTCGGATAATGTCCGAGCCCGCTGCGATAATTCACATAAGTCGCCAGCGCCATCAGCGGGAAATTCTGCCGATACATGTCGTATTTCAGATAAAATACGCCCGGGAATCCTGTGCCTGTAATTTCAGGCTCGTCCCAAGCGCCATCAATGCGTTGCGTAGTCAGCAAATAACGCAGCCCGCGCTGCACGCTCGGCCGATCGAGATCGCCGCACGCACAGATTCCCATTAACGCCCACGCCGTCTGCGAGGCTGTGCTCGCGCCTTTGCC
>JBDUAH010000037.1:0-13593 GCA_040004745.1 Chthoniobacterales bacterium
ACAATTTTCGAGGGAATATGGCCGATCCAGCAAACAAATATCCGGAAAACGTAGAGGGACAGTTCTACGTGGACGATCAATGCATCGATTGCGATCTGTGCCGCGAAACCGCGCCGGCGAACTTTAAGCGGAACGACGACGGCGGACATTCGTTCGTCTATAAGCAGCCCGAATCCCCCGAGGAAGAGGCGCTTTGCAAGGAAGCGATGGAAGGTTGCCCGGTCGAGGCGATCGGACCTGACGGCGCCGCCGCCCTCGCTTAAACCAGCGCGCAGCCGCGCCCATCCGATGGCGACCAGGGAGGAAATTCCGGTCGCGCTCACAATCGCTGGCTCGGATAGCAGCGCTGGCGCCGGTGCGCAGGCGGACCTGAAGACGTTCTCCGCGCTGGGCGTTTATGGATTAACCGCGATCACCTGCGTGGTGGCGGAGACGCCCGGGAAGGTGGTGAGCATTGAAGCTGTCTCGGCTGGTCTCGTGGTCGCGCAGATCGAATTGTTGCTCGAGAAATTTCCGGTCGCAGCGATCAAAACCGGACTTCTGTATTCCGGCGAGATAGCGCTCCGGGTCGCAGAGATTTTGCGGGAAAGAATGACCAGCGGCGATCGTCCGATCCCTTTGGTCATCGATCCGGTAATGGTGGCTACCAGTGGCGATTTGCTGCTGCAGAAGGAAGCGATCACGATCTACGAACGCGAGTTGTTCCCGCTGGCGACGGTAATCACGCCAAATCTCGACGAGGCGGCGACGCTACTCGGCCGAAGAATCGATGACCTTGCCGCAATGCAGATGGCCGGGAAGGAATTGCGCGCGCGTTACGGTGTTCCCATCTTGCTCAAAGGCGGCCATCTGGCGGGAGATCAAGCGATCGATCTGCTCTTTGTCGGCGATAGGATGACGGAATTCTCCGCGCCGTTCTCGCGCGGCGTGCAAACGCACGGGACCGGCTGCACCTACTCCGCGGCGATCACGGCGAGGCTGGCCGCAGGTTCGACGCTGGAAGAGGCGATCGGTTGCGCGAAGAAATATGTGAGCAGCGCGATCGTGAGTCATTTTTCCTGGACGGATCAAGACGGCGCCATCATTCACGCACTTAATCACGCGCGCTAACGAGGCGGCGGGATCATCTCTTTCACGCCGAGACCGTGGTCTGGACACCTCGTTCGCTAGGGAAAAGCCGCCGCCCGGCGCCTTCACCACGGAGGCCCGCAGGTCTTAAAAAAAAGCGAGGACTGGTGGGACCAGACGCTTCTCTGACTCCGATTCCAACTCGTAAACCGTCTCAACCCATACGATTCTCCCTATGAACAAGACCGTTAAAAATCACGTCGGTAGACTCATCGTTTCCCTTTGTCTTATTGCCGCCTCGGCCGGCGCTCTCGCGCTCGCCGCGGGCAGCCCGGAAAAGGGCAGCGCGGTACGATCGCGGCCGCCCTTGCCCGTCGCCAGCGGTCCGGCAAGCTGCACTCCGCCAGGCACCACGGTGGTGACGGATCCGGCCGGCGATCAGACCGGTGCGCCCACGGTGAATCAGCAATTGGACATACTTTCGGTCTCGATCGCGGAACCGTGTTTCGCCGATGGGATCGATAAGTTGGTCTTCACGTTCAAGGTGGCCAACCTGAACTCCATCCCGCCAAACGGGCACTGGAAGACGCAATTCGTGCCGCCAACTTTACCCACCGGCATCACGGCGTTCTTTGTTGAAATGACAAGCGATCAGAACGGCAACGTTACTTACGAATACGGCAACGTGGGAACGACCACCACGACGCTGGGCACGGCCGATGACGGTAGCTACAACGCCGACGGAACCATTACGATCACGGTGGCCAACAGCAAAGTCGGCAACCCGGTGGTTGGGAACACGTTGATGCAAATCCAAGGGAGAACGCAGCTTCTGGTTGGCGCCGCTGGGACTGGCCTTCTTTCAACCATCGATTCGACCACGGTCACCGGGAACAATCCTTCCTACACCCTGGTCGGACACAATTCATGCTCCTGCCCTTCTCCCACCCCGACTCCGACTCCGACTCCCACACCTCCCGGGGGCACCACGGGCACACCGCGTTACCAGAACTACAATCCCCCGCCCACAAACTCGTTTAACGGCGGCGAGCCTTCCATCGGCGTGAACTGGCAGACCGGTAACGTCATGTATCTGGCGTCGTTTGCCGCCATCCGCGTCGGCTTCGATGATTGCTCATCGCCCGCGCGGGACACCTGGACCAACACGAACGCGCCTTCCGCGGTTTCGCTTGATCCGATCCTTTTCACCGATCACATGCGCGCCGCGGGCGACCTGACTCCTAACCGCACCTTCGTCTCACAGCTGACCGGTCAGGACAGCATCACCGTTTTCACCGACGACGATGGCGCATCCTATTTGCCCAGCCAGGGCGGCGGCATCCCATCGGGGGTCGATCATCAAACCATCGGGGCCGGTCCATACCATGCGCCGCTCGTCGCGACGCCCGTTTATCCGAACCCGATCTACTACTGCTCGCAGGACATCGCTGTCTCTTTCTGTGCCCGCAGTGACGATGGCGGCGCGACCTTCGGACCAGGCGTGCCAATTTACAACGTGACCCAATGCACCGGTATCCACGGCCACGTGAAGGTGGCGCCGGACGGCACCGTTTATGTGCCGAATCGCAGTTGTAACGGAAAGGCCGCTGTGACGGTGTCGGCTGACAACGGTCTCACGTGGACCGTGAAGCCGATTCCGACCAGCAGCACTACTGGCTTTCTCGTCGATCCGTCAGTGGGAATCGGCGCGAACAATGTTGGCAAGCCGACCGGTCAGGCTAGCAATACGGTTTACCTAGGTTACCAAGCCGCGAACAGTCACCCGAAAGTCGCCGTCTCACACGATCAAGGCGACACGTGGGTGAACGATCAGGAAGTCGGGACAGAGTTTGGGCTGCAAAGCGCTACCTTCCCCGAGCTGGTTGCGGGCGATGATAATCGCGCCGCCTACGCCTTCTTCGGCACCATGGTTCCCGGCAATTACACCAGCCAGGCCAGCTTCCCTCCCGACGCCGCGTGGCATCTCTATATTGCGACTTCTTTCGACGGCGGCGTGACCTGGACCACGGTGGACGCCACGCCTAACGATCCAGTCCAGCGCGGCTCGATTTGTAATCTCGGCACCACTTCGTGCATGAATACGCCGAATGATCGGAACCTGCTCGACTTCATGGATGAAACGGTGGACGCGCAAGGGCGGACGATTGTCGGCTACCCGGACGGCTGTGTGGGCCCGTGCATCGATGGGAACGTGAACTCATTCACCGCGCTGGCTTCCATTGCCCGCCAATCCGGCGGCAAGCGCTTGTTCGCCGCGAACGATCCCAACCCAGCCGAGCCAGTCGCGCCTGCAGCGCCGCGGGTGGACAGCGTCACGAAAGATGGAACCGGCATCGTCCGAGTGGATTGGTCGGCGCCAGACAACGGCGGATCCGCGATCATCATCTATCACGTTTTCCGACGCACCGATCCGGGAACCTATGGCGCGCCGCTCGCCACGGTGCCAGCCAGCACGACGATGTACGACGACACCACGGCGGATCCGAGCGTATCCTATTTTTACAAAGTGACGGCGATGAACGCGAGCGGCGAAAGCGGCAATTGCCGCGAGTTCCCCATCACCGCGCCTCCGCCTAACAACCCGTGCGTTGGAACCGGTTTCCTCGTGGATGCCGATCCCACGGGCGACCAAATGCTCGCGCCGATGAATGCGGATCTGGATATCCAGGCCGTTCTCGTCGGTGAACCTGTGCAACCGGATAATATCAATCGTCTGATCTTTACCATGAAGGTCGCAGACTTGAGCACGATCCCGGCGAACCGGCAGTTCCGCATCGTCTGGACTCCGCCGACGCCGCCGGCGATGCCGGGCACGGATCGTTACTACGTCGGGATGGATACCAATACCGGTGGCGCCGGAGCGGCGACCTTTGATTACGGCGTCGTGACCTCCAGCGGTAACGTGCCGATCTCACTCGGCGCGGCCGATGCCGGTTCAGTCGATCCATCCGGCGTTATCCAAATCGCCATCGCCAACAATAAAGTGGGGAACCCCGCCGCGGGCGCGACCTTCACGCTTCTGAGCGGCAGAAATTTTGCCGGCAACGGGAACGCCACGATCACGAAGTCATCCGCCATCGATTCGACTGCGGACGGCTCTTATACCTTGATCGGCAACGCCGCCTGCGCCTCTGCGCCAGTGCCGGTGGGCGCCGTCTCGGCCAAGACGCACGGCAGCGCGGGTGTCTTTGATATTGATCTGCCACTGACCGGAAACCCCGGGATCGAATGCCGCACCGGCGGAACTAACGGCGATCATCAAATCATCGTCACCTTCCCTGCGCCGGTCACGATCATGTCCGCCATGGTTTCGTCTGGCACGGGATCGGTCTCCAGCACCACCGTGAATGGCAGCCAGGTCGTCGTAAATCTGACAGGCGTGGCGAATGCACAAGCGATCACCGTGACGTTGGTCGGGGTGGCGATGGGCTCGAGTTTTGGCAACGTCTCGGTCCCGATGGACGTGCTCCTGGGTGACGTAACTCTTAACCGGAGTGTCAATGGCTCCGATGTCAGTCAGGCGAAAAGCAACTCGGGTCAGACGACGACGGAGGCGAACTTCCGGAACGACGTCACCGCCAACGGAGCAATCAACAGCTCCGACGTCGGGACGATCAAACAACAATCGGGCACTTTCATTCCCTGATGAGCGAAGAGCGGAGCCGAGATTCGAGGCTCCGCTTTTTTCACCATTCGCTTTTCCAGTATGCGTCCGCGACGATCAATTATCACGGGCATCGCGTGCGCGTTAGCGCTCGCTCTCACTGCTTGCGGGCAGCGGTCAGAGAAGACGAGTCCCGAACCGCCCGATACCAAAGCGACGACAATCGACTCCTGTCGATTTCTCACCGCCGCAGAGATTCAAGCGGTTCAAAATTCGCCGATCACCAACTCTGAAGGCAGCAGCCAGCCCGACCCGGCCTTCAGCGTGTCCCAGTGCGTTTACACCGCAGCGGACCACAACCGGTCCGTTAGCCTAACGGTGACGAGAAAAAATCAGACACTCTCGAGCGCACGCGAGGTGAAAGATCTCTGGCGAGAAACGTTCGGCGAACAGAAACACGCCGGAGAATCAGACGCCGAAAAAAAGGAATCGGCGGGCGAAGAAGAAGGCGAAAAACGCGCGGCGCCCACAAAAGTAACAGGTGTCGGCGAAGCCGCCTATTGGGTGGGCTATCAATTCGGAGGAGCGCTCTATGTCCTGCACCACGACGCCTTGATTCGTCTCAGCCTGGGTGGGCCTGATTCAAAGGAAACAAAGCTCGAAAAGTCCAAGACCCTGGCGCAGAAAATCATCAGCCGTCTCTGATCAAATGGCGCGACTGAATCTCCTGCCTGCGCGCGAGAACTGCAGCAGGAGTGCTAACTCCGGCCCGAGGACGGGCCGGCTCCATATTCGCGCTTCACCCATTCGAGGGCTTCGTCGCGGGAATTGAATTCGCCTTCCAATTGACCCGTCTGGACCGCTTCCAGGATTTCGCCAAACTGCGGGCCAGGGCGCAGGCCCAGCGCGATCAGGTCTTCGCCCTTTACCAACGGCGGAGGAATGATCGGTTCGTTCGCAAACTCTTCGCGCCTCTGTTGCAGGAATTCGTAATTATCCAGCAGCCCGTGGCTGCTCAGACAATCCACGCGATGCAATTCCATTTCATCCGCAAACGTGGGGCGCGCCATGAAGCGCTTCAGCTTCGCCACGCGCATCTTTGGCACATCTTTGAAGACCATGTGCTGCCGTACCGCTTCCACCGTGGCCTCGATTTCGGCGCGCGAAAAACGCAGCCGTTCCATCACCGCTCCCGTCATCTCCGCGCCCACGCGATCATGGCCGTTGAAGCGGATGCGACCAGTTTCATCCACGATCGCGGTCGGCGGCTTGCCGATGTCGTGAAACAGAACGCTGAAAACCAGCGGCAGCGAAGCCTCCGCCGGCAAGAGCCCGAGCATGATGCGCGTGTGCACGAAAACATCGCCTTCCGGATGAAATTGCGGCGGTTGCTCGCAGCCTTTCATTCCCTCTAGTTCGGGCAGGACGGCTGCCATCAAGCCGCTGGCATCGAGCAGGTCCCAACCTCGCGCACGCTGTGGCGAGAGGAAAATGCGCACTAACTCTTCGCGAATGCGCTCCGCGCTGATCTCGCGAATGGAGGCTGCGTTTGCGGGCAAAGCCTGCCACGTCGCGTCCTCGATTTCGAACTCCAGCGTGGTCGCAAAACGAACCGCGCGTAGCATCCGCAAGCGATCCTCGGCAAAGCGTTCATCGGCGTTCCCGATCGCACGAATCAGCTTCGCGCCGAGGTCCGCGCGACCGTTCACGAAATCGATCACTTCGTCCGCTACGGGATCGAAGAACATGCCGTTGATCGTAAAGTCGCGCCGCGCCGCGTCTTCTTCCGGCGTCGCAAAATGCACTTCGGTCGGCCGTCGGCCATCGAGATAAACGCCATCCGAACGAAAGGTGGCGACCTCGAACTGCATCCCGTTTTCCAAAACCACGATGACGCCGAAATGCGCGCCGACCGCATACGTGCGCGGGAAAATCTTCTGCACTTCCTCCGGACGCGCACCCGTTGCGATATCTATATCTTTCGGTTTCCGCCCGCGCACCAGATCGCGCACACAACCGCCGGCAAAATAGGCGACATGGCCAGCCTCGCGCAGCCGCGCCACGATTCGGCGCGCCGTCTTTTGCATCTCATCCGCCTCAGCCATCGCGCGCACAATGTGCTGTAGCGACGGCGCTCTGTCGCCGTAAAACGCGCTGGGTGAAGGGCCAGCGTGATAACCCACATGCGGTACTCGACAAGCGGCAGATCACCGCTTCATCTTGGGGTGCCGTGAAACTCAAACCTTCACTCGATTGGCTCCTTATTTTCGTTCCCGCCGCGATCGCGCTTCGCTTTTGGCCCGGCGGCGCGAATCAAACCGCTCTCTTCCTTTGCGCGGCGCTAGGAATTGTTCCTGTGGCTGGCTGGATTGGCCACGCCACCGAAGAACTCGCGCGCCATGTCGGCTCCGGCGTGGGCGGGCTCTTGAACGCCACCTTTGGCAACGCCGCCGAGTTGATCATCGCCGGCATCGCCCTTTCGAGAGGCCTAATCGGCGTTGTGAAAGCCTCCATCACCGGCTCGATCATCGGCAACGTCTTGCTCGTGCTCGGCCTGTCAATTCTACTCGGCGGCACGAAATACAAGGAGCAACGCTTCAACCGCGTCGGCGCGCGCACGTCCACCATTTCGCTCTCGCTTGCAGGCATCGCACTGATCATTCCCACCGTCTTTCATCTCGCTTCCAGCGCCAGTCCCAGCGGTTGGAGTCCGGTGGTGGAACAACGCCTCTCCCTCGCGATCGCGATCATTTTGTTCGTGACCTACTTCTGCGTCCTCTGGTTCTCGCTCCGCACTCATAAATCGCACTTCCAAAGCGGGGACGATTCTTCGGACGAGAAAGGCGATCACTGGTCGCGCGGTAAAGCGATTATCATCCTTATCATCGCGACTGCTTTCGTCGCGCTGCTTTCAGAGTTTCTCGTCGGAACAATCGAAAGCGTCCGCGCCGCCGTCGGCGTCACCGAAGTTTTCGTCGGCGTCATCGTGGTCGCGATCGTGGGCAACGCCGCGGAGCATTCCACCGCGATCATCATGGCGATGAAGAACAAGATGGATCTGAGTGTCGGGATCGCGATTGGTTCCAGCCTGCAGATCGCGCTCTTCGTCGCGCCCGTGCTCGTCTTTCTCTCCTACGTTTTCGGGCGGCCGATGAATCTGGAGTTTTCGCTCCCGGAGATCTTCGCCGTCGTGGCGTCGATTTACATTCTTTTCCAGATCAGCGGCGATGGGGAAACGAATTGGATCGAAGGCGTCCAACTACTTTCGGTTTACCTCATCCTCGGCGTCCTTTTTTTCTTTCTGCCGGAAGCGCATCACGCCGTGGGCCACTAGTCGCCACGCAACGGAAGTTCGGTGTGGCAGAATGCCGCAATCAGCACGCGGGCACGCGTGCGCTACCCGGCCAAAACCGCGACGCCGGCATCGCGTTTCGCGATCCGCTTGGCCACCGCCACACCGGAATTTAAGGCGCCTTCCATGTAGCCCGCCCCAGATGTCAATCGTTCGGCGACCCAGACTCGCCCGCCCCGTCCTTCTTCGCTCCCTGCTGAAACGAATGAATGATGAAACAGCCAACCGCGATGCAAATGCAGGAATCGGCCACGTTGAAAGCAGGAAAAGGATGCGCGAAGGGCACATGCAAATCGAAGAGAAGGAAATCGATCACGTGACCGTGTAGGAAACGATCCGTCAGGTTTCCCATCACGCCAGCGAGGAGCAGCGCCAGCGAAATGTCGCGCCATTGATCGCGCGCATGCGGGCGCAGGAGGAGACCGAGCACAAAAATGAGCGCGGCGCAGGAGAGGATGACGAAGAAGAGGTTATTGTTCCGGAAAGACCCGAACGCTGCTCCTGTGTTCGTGACGAAGACGAGCGTGAAAAAATCCGGAATCACGAAACGCGGTTCGTCCGGCGTGATGTAATGCAGCGCCATCCATTTTGTCGCCTGATCGAGGACGTAAAGCGGGAGGGTAAGAAGGAAAATGAACTTCATCGGGGCGGCGGAAAGGGAGAAACGTTCAACGCTCAACGTCCAACATCCAACGTCGAATTAGGAGCGCTCACCACGGCTTCGCAGCGATCGCAGAGTTCGGGGTGCGAGCTGCTCGCGCCCACACTTGAGCGATGGCGCCAGCAGCGGCTGCACTTCGCATGCGAGGTTCGCGCGATTCCGGCCCTGGTTTCACTCGCCTGCTCCAGCTTAAGGTCGCTCAAGATGAAGAACTCCTCGATCTCGTCCTTCGATGCTACCGCGATTTTTTTCAGGTCGCACTGGAGGACGACGGCGGCCTCGAGCGCGTTGCCGATCAGCTTTTCTTTTCTCGCCTCCTCCACGGCTTGGCCAATCACACCGCGCAATTTCAGCAATTCTTCAACAGCGCGATCCGCCTCCTCGTCTTTCCACAGCGGGTCCACTTCCGGGAAAGTTTGCAGATGAATTGAACCCTCTCCGCCGAGATAACCCCACGCCTCCTCCCCCGTAAACGCGAGAATCGGCGCGAGCAGTTTTGTCAGCGCGTCAAAGATGATGCGCATCGCTGCCTGCGTGGCGCGGCGCCGCGGGGCATGGGGCGCATCGCAATAGAGCCGATCCTTTGTGATATCGACGTAGAGGCTGCTGAGATCGACCGCGCAAAACTGATTCAGCGTGTGGTAAACTTTGTGAAATTCGTAGGTCTCGTAGGCGACGCGACAATCGGCGATCACCTGCTGGAGACGATGAAGAATCCAGCGATCTACGAGCGTGAATTCTTCCTTCCCATTTTCCCCTGGCTCGCGGGAGCCTGGCGCAGGCGGCTGCTCTCCTGATTCGAATCCCGAAAGATTCCCCAACAAGATGCGCAAGGTGTTCCGAATACGCCGATAGGTATCACCAAGACGCGTGAACATCTCTTCAGAGAACGGAACGTCGTCCGTGTAGTTCACGCTGCTGACCCAAAGCCGCACGATGTCGGCTCCGTATTTACCGACGAAATGGCCTGCATCCATCGGTTTGCTGTATTCGCTCGATTTCGAAATCTTCTTACCGTCCACATCGACGACGAAGCCATGCGTGACACAGGTCTTGTAGGGAGCGCGATCATGCAAGGCGACGCTGGTCAGGAGCGAGGACTGGAACCACCCGCGATGCTGATCCGTCGCTTCGAGATACATGTCAGCAGGCTCGCGCAGCGCCGGATGCTTCGCGAGCACCGCTTGATGGCTGACGCCGGAATCAATCCAAACGTCGATCGTATCGCCGCGATGCCGCGTGCCTTCCGGTAAATCCAGTTCGCGCGCGAGGGCGGCGTCGTCTAATTCGAACCAGACGTTGGAGCCTCGCTTTTCCACCACATCCGCCAGCTTACGAATCCAGTCCGCGTTAAGAATAGCTTCGCCTTCCGCGGAATAGAAAGCCGGCAATGGCACGCCCCAACTCCGCTGCCGCGAAATCACCCAATCCGGTCGCGACTCCACCGTGCCGGAGATCCGCGCTTCGCCCCAAGGCGGGAGCCAGGTCACATCCTTAATCGCTTCCAGCGCTTTTCCGCGCAGATCGTCGATGCGAATGAAGAATTGCTCGACTGCGCGAAAGATGATGGGCGTCTTGGAACGCCAGCAATACGGATACGAATGCTGATAAACTTCCTCGGCCACGAGCATTTGGCGCTCCCGGAGCAGGGCCACGATGGCGGCGTTCGCTTCGAAAACGTATTTGCCGGTCAGCTCCGGCAGGCCGGCTTCGTCGGTAAAGCGGCCCTCATCGTCCACCGGCGAGAGAATCGGCAGGCCATTCTTTTTCCCTAACGAGTAATCATCGTCACCATGCCCGGGCGCGACGTGGACGCAACCGGTCCCCGTATCCATCGTGACGAAATCACCGGTGAGGACGATCGCGGTACGCGGCAGAAACGGATGCTGCGCGCCGATGCCTTCCAGCTTGGTGCCGGGAAAAGATTGCGTCGCCTCACCCGTTGCCAGCCAGCCCGTGGAAGTGCTGAATTTCTCCACCAGCGATTCCGCCAGCACGAGATTTTCCGTAACACCATCTTTCGAGAACTCGCGCACGACGTAGCGCTCCTTCGGATGCACTGCGATGGCGAGGTTAGCGGGCAGGGTCCAGGGCGTCGTCGTCCAGATAACGATGCTCGCCTTGTCCTTCAGCTCACCGGTCGCGATCAGAAACTTCACATAAACAGCAGTGTCTTCGCGATCGTGATATTCGACCTCTGCGACCGCGAGCGCCGTCTGTGCGCCGGTGCTCCAGAAAACCGGCTTCTTCGATTCGTAAACGAGTCCCTTCTCCACGAAGGCAGCGAAAGTGCGCAAGATTTCCGCTTCATACTCGGGTGCGAGCGTGAGGTAGGGATGCTCCCAATCGCCGAGCACGCCGAGGCGTTTGAATTGCCCACGCTGGATGTCGACAAACTTGCGCGCGAAGGCCTCGGAACGTTGCCGCACTTCCAGCGGCGAAAGGCCGCGCGTTTCTTTCACGACCTTAAATTCGATCGGCAAGCCGTGGCAGTCCCAGCCCGGCACGTAAGGCGCGCGGAAGCCAAGCATGGTCTTCGATTTTACGACCAAATCCTTCAGAATCTTGTTCAAGGCCGTGCCCATATGGACATCGCCGTTGGCGAACGGCGGGCCGTCATGCAGGACAAACAACTCCGCCCCTTCCCGGGCCTTCTGGATCTGCTCGTAAAGCCGCGTTTCCTCCCACGTTTTCAGGGTCTCCGGTTCACGAGTCGTTAGACTCGCCTTCATCGGAAAATCCGTCTTTGGGAGGTTTAGCGTTTCTTTATAATTCTGAGCCATCGCGGGGAGCGGCGAGGCTACCATCCGGCGAATCCCAGCGCAACGTGGGTGTCCGAGACAAAAAGCGCGAGATCGCTCGCGCGCACGCGCTGAGCCGCCGTTTACTTACCCACCAAAACCATCGGGCCTTCTGCTTTCGGCACCCCGCCTTTGCGCTCGAGGCTCACGGCGAATGCGTCCGCGGAGCCAACACGGGCCTTGGGCTTGAACGGAATGCTCTCGGTGCCGTCGTTCGCGACATGGAAGGTGCCGGCATCGACCGGTTGCTTGTAGTCGGGGTCCACGATCCAGAGCTGATAATCGCGATCCGCCTCGTTCGCGGGGATGTTCGCCACTTTTAGGACACCTTCTTGCTTCTCCGCATCCCACACCACCGTGCCGATGGCATTCGGTGCGGTTTGCAATTTCGAGGCCAGGGTGGCGATACGGAGTTGAGCGAAGGCATTCCGCTGTTCGAGAGCCGCCATTTGCTTCTTCGTTTGCACGCGATCCGCTACTAGAACGACGCACGCTAAAGCCAGGGAAGCCGCCAGAGCCCAAGGCAGCCACGAAGATCCCGAGGAAGAAGATGAGCTGCGAATGCGAACGGGTTCGACTCGAATCGCATTCAAGATTCTTTTCTCCAAAGCTGCTGGCGGCTGACGCAAGGGCGCCGCGTATGCGGTTAAAGCGGCCGCTTCTCGGAGCGAATCGAGCCGCGCGCGTAAATCCGGCTCGTTGGCTAAGCGCGTCTCGAACGCAATACGCTCCCCGCCTTCGAGAAGGTCGAACGCGCAGAGAGCAGCCAGCTCTTCGAGTTCTTCGTTCATAATACGGGATCTCCGAGGACGGTGCGTAAAGAGATGAGACCGCGACGGATACGGGCTTTCACTGTCCCGAGCGGTGCCTTCAGTCTATCGGAAATTTCCACCTGCGTCAGGCCGCCAAAAAAGGCGAGATGAATCGCTTCTCGCTGCGGGTCAGGCAATTGTTTGAGAGCGCTCCGCACCCGGGCGCGTTCTTCCCCTTGGCCGAGCAAATCGTCTGCCTGCTCCACCTCGTTCGGTAGGCTGACTTCCATTTCCGCTGTGGCGGCTTCCACCGTCCGGAATCTCCGCTGGCGCGAACGGAGCCGATCGATCGCTTTGTTCCGCGCGATCATCACCGCCCAGGTGAACAGACCACTTCGGGTCGCGTCGTAGGTGGAAGCTTTTTTCCACATCTGCACAAATGCCTCCTGCAGGACATCCTCGGATTCCTTTTGATCCTGGAGGATTTGGTAGATCAAGGAGAAAAGGCCGGGGGAGAACCGCCGGTAAAAGCTGGCGAAGGCGCTTTCATCGCCGCTTTGAAGCTGGCGCATCAATGCCTGATCGGAGGCCGCCTGATTGATCTGCTCGTCCGTCCGCTCCCTCCGATTAGCCGGACGAAGCGGGGTGGTGGCGGAGCGGGGATCGGCGGCTTCGGACATCGCGAAGCGCCAAAATGCTGAAAATGCCCAACGCTGGCAAGCCTCCAATGGGCTGATTCCGAAGTTTTCCGATAAAATCAACGTTGTCACGTAATTAAGACGCGGGCGTTCGGTGGGCAGATGCAAGTTGGACGCGGAAATGCTGAACTGGCAGGTCGCGGCAATCGGTGACGCACTGACTCGAACCGATGCCCACCCGATAAGCCAACCTGGCGTCCGCCTGTGGTGGTGCCGCCTCCCTTTTTGCAATGACGTTGATCCAAGGATGTCGTTTCGTCCAGCAGTGCAGTGCGCCATCTAGAAAAGAAAACCGAGCGCAGCGGAAGCTGCGCTCGGTGATCTAAAGGTCTCAACTAGCTGCCGCAGGGGCACTGACCGCACCCTTGGGCCGACGCACATCGACCAACCAAATTTTCTTGGAAGGAACCGGCGCGCCACGGATCCTTCCGAGTGTTAACGCTTAGGCGCAGGTGCGCTGTTTACGCCAGACTACGAGGAGCAGCGCGGCGCCGCCGATGACTGCCAAACCAACGGTGGATGGCTCAGGAACCACATTCACCGTGAACTGTGGGCCACTAGGTCCACCCATATTGACGTCAAAGAATCCGCCGCCGGTGCGGCTGGTCATGATGCTGCGGGCATCCAGGAAGATCG
>JBDUAH010000038.1:0-13517 GCA_040004745.1 Chthoniobacterales bacterium
TCCGTGGCGCGGATCCAAAGTACGCTGCCCACTTCTTCGATCAATCCGGTGAACATAGGGGGATCTTTTACCCGCACGCGGCACAGTCGCAACCGTCAGACGGCGAATGCTGCTCATTTTCGGATGCTGTCTCGCCATTGACGTCGGGTCTACCGCACGGCGCGGACCGTTCTCATGGATAGTGTTCAGTGCACCGGACCGGAAAAAGTTTGTCCCCGTTGCACGCAAATTGCTTGGAACAGACGCCGCAGGCGACATCGGTGTTCGCGAGGGCGTTCAAACTTTTTTGAAAAAAGTGAAAAAAAACCTTGTCACATCCTTTCGGACCCACTATTCCCTTGCCCCAAACCTAACCCAACCAATGGAGAAACTAATGATTAAGAATGTCCTCAACAAACTAGGATCCTTCCCCGCGGCGCTCGCCGTTGGAATCGGAATTCCTTTTTTCATCGCCTCGAGCGCCTTCGCTCAGGTGGCACCAGTCGAAGATAGCGCGATCGCCCCAGCAGCGGCTACCACTGATCGCGTCATCGTGACCGGTTCCTACATCCCGACCGCGGAAACTGAATCGGCCCTGCCGGTCACGGTTTACACCGCCGAAGTCTTGCAAAAACAAGGCGCAAACACGGTGGCTGAAGGCTTGCGTCAATTGCCGTCTTTCGTCGGCAATACCACCACGGAAAATGATTCCAATGGTGGCGACGGAACGGCCCAGGTCAACCTGCGTGCTTTGGGAGCTGGCAATACCTTGACCCTGATCAATGGTCGCCGGGCTTTCAATTTTTCCGATATTAACCTCATCGGCATCGGTGCAATTTCGCGGACTGAGGTTCTGAAGGATGGTGCGAGCTCGATTTACGGCGCCGACGCCGTGGCCGGTGTTATCAATTTCCTGACGATCAACTCGCCGGGCGGAGCCCCGTATGAAGGAGGCGAGATTTTCGCTCTCTACGGGAATACGACAGATACCGACGCGCACGTCATCCAGACTTACCTCAGGGGCGGCCTCACCGGCCTCGATGGAAAAGCTTCCGTCGCATTTTCTGCGGAATACTATACCCGCGCCAATCTCTTTTCGCGGGATCGGTTGATTGCCTCGACTGGCGACAAAGGAAACGATCCTTTGGGTCTGCAACTCGGCGGCCAAAATACAAACAGTCCGACCTTCGGCGGTCGTGCTTCCATCTTGCTTAACCGGGTAACGGGTCTGCCGGATTTCACTGATGTCAATCACACGACCGGCGTGCCTCTGAGGCAACCAGATCCTAACAATCCTCCTCCTGCGACGCGCACGATCGGCATCTCCCGGGCGTTTGTTGTAAGGGATCTGTCCACCGTGCCGACCACCTTCGGCCAATATCGGCGCTTCGACGTTCCTGCGGGAGCCGATCCGTTCCGGTTCAATTTCCGTGCATTCACTCCCGCCATCCCGGCGCAAGAGCGTTTCGATTACTACGTGAATGGGCAGTACAAAATCTTCGGCGATGGCCTGGTAGCATACGGCGATGTTTTTTACTCGCACCTGACTCAGGACAACGGTCTCGCTCCTCCTCCCTTTTCGCTCACCAACCGATTCAACGGACTGAGGGAGGCCCAAATGTCCATCTTCAACCCTTTCGGGGATGCGCTTCAGAGCGTGGCTTACCGCTTAGTGAACGAGCTTGGAAGCCGTCGCTCCTTTTTTGACAAAGACGCGACCCGGTATTCGGGCGGACTCAAGGGTGACTTTAACTTCACCGGCAATTCCTTCATCAGTCATTTCGGTTACGATACCGGCTTCGTCTACGATCGCTTTAATGAAGTCGAAACCGATACCGGCGACGCGCAGCGTTCGGGTATCGTTGCCGGCATCGCCGGAATTCCTCAAGCGGTCGGTCCGACGTTGTATTTCAATCCGCTCATCGGCGTCAACGCCGCTCCTCGCGGAACCGCTCCGACCTACACCTATAATCCAGCTACAGGAGCGTCCACACCTACGGGCAATTTTGCGGCCTATGACAACACGACGGTGGCCCAATTGGCCTCCTACACCGGCACGACTCAATTCCTCGGGCGGGATTGGCTGGCGGATATTAAAGTCAATGCTCACCTCTTCCCGAACCTCTACAATGGCGGTATCGACTTCGCCTTGGGTTATGAGCATCGGCAGGTGCGCAACCAAACCGTTCCGGATAACGTGCAGCTCGTCGGCGATCAGCTCGGATTCAATGGCGCGGCAGCCACCCGGACCACTCAGGAAGCGGATTCATTCTTCGGTGAACTTATCTTCCCGGTCGTAACTTCGACCATGAACATTCCGTTCGTCCGCTCCTTCGAAATTGGTCTGGCGTTCCGTCACGAAAAATTCAAAGATACCGACAACATCGGCAAGCGGAGTTCTTCTTTCGATAACTCCAATCCGGACGAAGACTTCGGTGGCAGCCCGCGTATCGCGATCCGCTATCAACCTATCGCTGATTTGACGTTGCGCGCCACGGCTTCGCAGTCCTATTTGGCTCCCACACCCGGCCAGTTGTTCCAACCAGTTTTGCAGGACTTCCCCGTTCTGTTTGATCCTGCTGTTGGCTCGACTTCACAGCCGACCAATGGTGTTTTCCGTGGAGGAAACCCAAATCTCTCGCCTGAAACAACCGACGAATACACCACTGGCTTGGTCTACTCGCCGAGTTTCATACACGGGCTGACGCTGACGGTGGATTATTACAACCTATTCACCACCAACTTGATTGTTGACGGGAACAGCTACGCTCAGTTCCTGTTAACAAGTGGGATCGTGGACCCCGATGGGGCCGGAAACGGGGCTGGATTCCAAGGCTTCCCGGGCGGCACTGGGCTCGGTATCACGCGTAACGGCGACGGCACGATCGGTTCCGTCGACTCGAGCGTCTTCAACGCCGGCCGCAGGAACGTCCAAGGTTTGGATATCACTGCGGTATATCAGCTCCCGACCAGTCGGTTTGGTACTTTCACCATCTCGGGCGGTTTGAACCACTTCTTCACCTATAAGATCGAAGCGGTCCCGGGACAGGGATACACAAACTTCCTGGGTGACTTCAGTGCCACGCTCCCGTTGGCTCCTGGCGCCATCCCTTTCAACAAGGGGTTCTTGCGCGGCGAGTGGGAATGGAAGGGTTTCGACTTCAACGCTACCATGAACTATATCGGAGACTATGAGGATGATCCAAACTTCATCCTTCTGAGTAACCAGATCGGCGGCACGGCTGCTAATCCGGAGTTCGATCTGCACCGCCGGGTGACCCAGTATATCACCCTCGACATGCAGCTGAGCTACGAGTTCGTCAAACCCACGATTGAGCCCATTGCCGCCGGCAAGGACTTCTCGAAAGATGGGAAGAGCATGGCCCCTGCTGTCGCAGGCGTGGAGTCCAGCTCGATTTGGAAGCGCATCCTCTGGGGCACCAAGCTCACGGTCGGTGTTAACAATGCCTTCGATCGCAATCCTCCAACGACACTTGGCGCGTTCAACGATAACTACGACACCTCACTCTACTCGATTCGCAATCGATACTGGTATGTGAGCTTGAAGAAGACCTTCTAAGTCGTAATCGCCTAGCATTCAAAGGGCGGGTGGCAATGGTGCCACCCGCCCTTTTTGCGTACGCGGTGCATATCGGGACGTATCCATCGTGGGTGGAACCTGGCGAAATCGCGGGATGCAAAATGGACGAAGGGCGCGCACAATGCGGGCATCGGCGGCGAAAACGGACCTTTGCAGCGCCGATCGCTCGAAGTCGGGATCGAGCACCAGATCTTGGCAGTCCGAACGCGAGGATGCGGTAGCTTCGTAGAGCCCGCGCCGGAGCGGGCGGGATGGATGGAAGAGCGCGGAGGCAGGAAAGACGCTTAGTAGCTGGCGATCTCTAGACGTCCCGCTCGAGCTTTTAGCGCTGGAGAGGTGAAAGGGTTCGAGAGGCGGGGCGTGCGCGAAATGGATTTGGGGGAGAACCTTCCCTGTTACGGACATCGACTGGCGTCGCACTTATGTAACCGGGAGAATTGGCGACTAGGTTCCGCTTCACGAGAGGCCAGATTTGGACCTTCCTCGTCCGGAGCTCCCTCTTGGCTTCGCCAGCTCACAAGCCAGAGCGGAGATAGATTTCGCACCCGAACTTTTCCCGAGAACACAACCGCCGAAGCCAGCCGGTATGTGCCGCTGGGGGACCGGGGCGCTGTGCCAACACAATTTGGCGACACAGCAATCGCGTCCCACGAAGCTGTCCGGCGAAAGCTTCGTTTTGGAAGTGGGGTTCCATTGCCTCACAATTGAGACACCGCCGCCTTTCGGTTTTGTAGTATTATGGCTGCCTGTTTGGGATGCTTTAAAAGTAGCGCTCTCCGCTCCGCTCTTTTTTTAGGAGCTGCCTTCCCATGTCGTCAGACCATTTCCAAGAGCGGCCTTGATCCCGCCCTTCAGTGGTGATGGCACCGGCTTTCGAGACTCGGCGTTCCGTACGCTGGGCGCACTCCCCGCCGAACTAGGCGAGCAGCCCGCCGCGCCGGGGTCTGCGGCGGTTTGACATATTGGCGCTCCTAATTGCTGCCCACACGGTGGAATTGATCTGCTCGATTGTCGGGCGGCCCGACCGTTGGATTTGCTCGTGCCTCTCAGGATCGGGCTCCTCCCGGGTCCGACCGACAACGGCAGCATCCTTTCATCCCCATTTTTCACGTCGCTCCATCTTCGGCCTGCAGTTCGCTAAGACCCTCATCTCGCCTTCCTGGGGTCGTTGCGGTGCGGTGCCCCACCGCGTCGCGTTCCGCGGCCCGGCGTCAGCGGTTCTCTTGTTGACGCTTCGTTGGGCATCAGGCGCCGGGCTCCGCGCCGAGGTCTCGCGAGAAGTGAATTTGATTGGCTGGGCAGATATCTCGTCCGCGATTGGCACGACCGCTGCTTATGACAGCTATTACTGTTATGATCTTTATAAGCATCCGTCCCTTCGCTCTCAAGAAGATGTTTGCCCTCGCCGCAACTCTTGTTTGCCTCTCCACTGCCTCGTGCTTCGCTTCGTCTGTCTTCATGGCCGTCGATTCGACTCCATACGATCGCCAGATGAACCGAATCCGACCGGTTCTGGTCTCGTCGGAGCCAAATAATGGTGGCGGGCACATCTCTGTCGCACTGGTGAATCATTGGATGGAAGATTTGCGGGATATCCCGTACGGCTACCAGATGGAATGGAAGACTCCTGTCGAGGTGCAATCACGTCGGCCGGCGGACTGCAAAGGGAAGGCTGTCGCTCTCTATCAACGGATGCAGTCCTACGGAGCGAAAAACGTTCGCCTGGTCATCGGGAAACGGGCCCCAAGCAGCCGGATGACGCACGCCTGGCTGGTGTGGGAAACCGAGAATGGAAGTTACCTTCTCGACCCGACGTTCAACTGGATGGCGTGCCGCGCAGAACAGGTCGGGCGGAGCTCATACGTCCCCCATTACGCATATGCCGGGAACAAGAAGTTCCGCGCTGCTTCCACCGAAGCACTCGTGGCCAACAACTAGTCTTTCCGATTCGAAAGAATATTTCGCAGATGTCCTCCTCAGAGTAAGGAGCTTTCAGCCGGCACAGGAAAGTTTCCGGTGCCGGCTCATTTTTTTATTGCAAAAGAGGAGTGAAAGTAATACTCTCGTTTTTGTGGATATGGAAATTATGAACACCTTCACCTTTCGGTCTCACGCCTTCCTCGCCGCTAGTGCTTTTTTGGTCACCACAGCTCCAGCGCTCTTCGCTGGTGATTTAGTGTTGCAAAGAGTGCCCGCGTTGACTGTAGAACAAGCGCCGGCATACCCTGCAAACCTTGCTCGGTACCAACTCGGCGCTCGCATCGATACCTCCGCCACCGGGCCCACCGCCTCGGATATCAAAGCGGCGGAAACAGCTCTTTTGAGCGGCGATCCCACGGCGAGCTACGCATTGCCCAGCGGGCAGTCCACGCTTCTGGTCGCACTGTCGAAAATCGAGAATGTGAGTAGCATCTCGTTCGCAAATCGCGGCGGGCAGGGACGAGTCAAAGTTGCCACGTCTAGTGCGAAGCTTCCTGCGGACAGCCCGCAGTGGCATGCCACTGCCGAGCAAGATCTCGCCCAGGACAGTGTCCGGGTAAATGTCGGCCCGGGTGAAGCGAAGTATGTTCGGCTCACTTTTGATCTCACGGCGCCCGGCAAAATCGCTGGCTTCGGCATCTACGCGGATCCGAAAATATCGGATTTCACCTCAGCCCGCGGAAGCAAGAAAGCAGCCGACGATTCGGCCAGCTTCGGCTTGATTTCCTACAATTTCACCGACATGCACGCCAAAGCGCGGGCTCTCTATGTCAGTTCTGGCGCCGATGTGCGCGAGGCGAACAACGTGATCGACGATCAGACTTCCACCTCGTATCGCTTTGCCGCGGGAGACACTTCGCCGACTGCTATAATCGACCTCGGGAAGCGGGCCGACCTGCGTCGCCTCAGCGCCGTCTATCCTCCGCAAGCGGGCAAGATGGAATTCTATGTTTTGCAATCGCTCCCTGGGCAAGGCGCCGGCGCATCCGAGGTGAGCGCCTCCGGCGTTCCTATTCCGGCCCCCGATAATCCGCCGGCAACCTTGGCGGTCAACGAGGCCGCACTGGCAGGCCTGAAGGCCGTCGCCACTGCTTCGGATGACGGAACGCAAGGGCAGGCGTCGGTGGACTTTCCCTCGACCTCTGGCCGTTATGTCATGGTCCGCTGGCTCCCCGCGGCGGAAGCGCAGACCGATTTCTCGCTCGCCGAGGTCGCTGCTTTCGGGGGCGCCCGTAACACTCTTCTGGCAGCTAATGAAACCTCAGCGGTTGGCGAAGAAGCCGAGGGTGATTATCAAACTGACGGCAAGACCATGATCGATGGCAAGACCATGATCGATGGCAAAACGATGCTGGAGCCGAAGGATATGCCTGCCGAAGGCCCCGAGGAGGCGCCGGGTGAAGGTCCGCCTCCTTCGCTCCCGCAGCCGCCTCCGTTCACTTTTGTTCCGGTCCTGGTTCCGACCAGTCCATAGGCCCATTTTTCCTCCAAACCCGTCTGTTGGCGAAAGCTGGCAGGCGGGTTTTGCGTTTTTAACGCGCGTCCCGTCGCCTAGCCGAGGACGGCTATAGATTTTCTCGGATCATTTCGAAAACAGCAGTGCTGTCCCGAGAGCCGTGCAGTGCATTCGCGCCGAGCCCCATTCCGAAGGCCGGCACGTCTTCCGGGAATTCGGTTCGGTCGGGAACGGTGGGCACGGGAAAATCTTTGACCAGGAAAAGTCTCGTCGCGCTCGATGCGTCTGTTTTGACCCTCTGTCCCAGGTCTTGTGAAGACGAGACCGCGGACAGATCCATTAGTTCAGGCGTCCGAGTGATCGATTCCTCGTCGGAGGGAGGAGCTTTTTCTTCCTGCGGCGCCGCCTCCGGAGAGGGGGATATCGGGGAAGTCCCACTCCGATCCGCCACGTCGCCGCAAACAATGATCGCGGATTTCTTTCCCGCATATTCGGTCGCCACTGTGACTGCGCGATTAAACTCCATCACTTCCTCCATGCGCAGTTCGCTCCGTCCTGGCGCTCGGGCTTTGCGCATCAAGCTGGCGTCGACTACCAGCAGATAGCCGCCGCGATGGAATTGCAGCAGCTCGATCCCGCGGCGCACCATGTCCGTGAGCGTCGGTTGATCTTTCGTGGTGGCGGCATCGCTCACGAGCGGCAATTCCTCCTCCCTAAAGAGCCCGAAAAGTTTCGCACGCGGCCAACGCGGCACTTCCTCCAATTCGGCGAGCGATTGGATAATCACGAAATCCGCCTTCCGGAACATACTCACGAGATCGCGATCGTCAGAACGCCGACCGCCCTGCGCCGCCGGCAGGAACTCGCTCGCGCCTCCGCCGAGAATGACATCGAGCGCCGTCGTCTCTGATAACTGGCGCGCGAAATCAATCTCGGCGTCATCGCTCCGAGCGTGTCCGTAAAACGCCGCCGCGGTCGGCGCCGTAATTTTCCCGTCCGTGATCAAACCTGTTATCCGCCCGCTCCCCTGCGCCAGTTCGAGCAGACTAGTGAGCGGCTGGCCCGTGGTGCTCATCGCCACCGTGCCATTCGGCACCCTTACGCCAGTGGCGAGCGCCGTCGCCGCGGCCGCCAAGTCGGGCACCGCAGAATCCGCCGAGCGATTCCGTAGCAGCGCTGTGTAAGGAAACGAATCGAGCGCCAGAGTGTGGTCCTTGTTTCCCGCAAAAACACGAGCTTCTGCCAGCGTCTGCGCGTCCAGCCCTTCCGCGATAAAAATGATAATCCCGAACGGCTTCTGAATGACCCAGTATTGGAAATAGAAAACCCCGAAGGCGAGGAACACGAGGAGGCAGAAAAGCGCGAGCAACTGGTTGCGCCATTTCACGAAGCCGATGTAGAAGCCGCCGCCCCCAGATGTCAACGCAAGAACCGGCTTGTGCGCTTCTTGGCGGTCGGGAAAGTTCACCGCATGGCACACCCCGTTCTGCTTTTGATTCGCGACGGTTGGGGAATCAACCCTGGCGGCGCCAAGCAGCGCGAGGTGAACGGCGACGCCACCCTTCTGGCGCGGACGCCGTTTCACGATCAACTTTTTCGCGAATTTCCGGCCGGACATTTGCGCGCCAGCGGCATGGACGTGGGATTGCCAGAAGGCCAAATGGGCAACTCAGAAGTTGGCCATCTGAATCTCGGCGCGGGCCGGATCGTCTATCAGGATCTCACGCGGATCAACAAAGCGATCGAAGACGGCGATCTGGAGGGCAACGAAGTCTTGCAAACGGCCTTCGCCAAGGCGCGCGGAAAACGGCTGCACTTTCTCGGCCTCCTCTCCGATGGAGGAGTCCATAGCCACGAGACGCATCTCGTCGCGCTCGCAAAAACGGCGCACGACGCCGGCGTGACCGACATCATGGTGCACGCCTTCACCGATGGTAGAGACACGTCGCCCACCGGGGGAGCGGACTTCCTCGCCGATTGCGGGCAAGCCCTCGAGCCCAGCGGTGCGCGGATCGTCACCGTGGTTGGCCGCTACTTTGCGATGGATCGCGACCGGCGTTGGGACCGCACCAAGCTCGCTTGGGACGCGATCGTGTGGGGAAAGGGAAAACGCTGCGACGACTCGCCATCCAACGCCGTTCGCCGGGAATATTCCGCTGACGTGACGGATGAATTCATGCCCGCCCTCGTCTTCTCCCACCCCGACGAGCAACGCGTTCGCGATGGCGACGTCGTTTTCTTCTTCAACTTCCGCGCCGACCGTGCGCGCCAGCTTTCTCTCGCCTTTCTCGAACAGGATTTCGACGGCTTTGACCGCGGCGTTCCTCCCGTCGTCCAGTACGTCACGCTCACGCAATACGACGCAAAATACCCTTCGCCCCATGTCTTCGCGCCGCAAACACTCGATAACATTCTCGGCGCCGTCGCCAGCGCCGCGGGAAAGAAACAACTCCGCATCGCCGAGACGGAGAAATACCCGCACGTCACCTACTTTTTTAACGGTGGCGTGGAGAAATCTTACACCGGCGAGGACCGCCAGATCATCCCCTCGCCGAAAGTGGCCACCTACGATCTGCAGCCCGAAATGAGCGCGCGAGAAGTGACCGAAGTCGTGCTCAAGAATCTCGGCCAATACGACCTCATCATTCTAAACTTCGCCAACCCCGACATGGTGGGCCACACCGGCGTGGTCGAGGCCGGTATCAAGGCCGTCGAAACGATCGACGAATGCGTCAGCCGCATCGTGCCCGCGCTGCTCGCGCTCGACGGGAAAGCGCTCATCACCGCCGACCATGGCAACTGCGAGCAAATGCGCAACGCCGATGGCTCCCCCAACACCGCGCACACCACCAACCTGGTCCATCTCCTCTACGTCGCCGAGGATGCTGCGCGGTTTCGCGTCGAGGACGGCATTCTGGCCGACGTCGCGCCGACCCTGCTCGTTCTGCTCGGCCTTAAGCAGCCGAAAGAAATGACCGGCCACAGCCTGCTCGTCCCCAAGAATTCGGCCGTGTCTTAACCGGCGCGTAAGCGCGCACGTCCCCTAACGAGTTTTCCGTCTCTCCGAGATGACCATCTCGAAATCGATCTCCAGTTGCCGATTCAAATGCCGCGTCCCCGCCACCGCGATGCGTTGCAGGAACCGCAGCCGACTCTCCGCCGAATTATCGTGCCAGAGCGGCTTCACCCGCAGCACCAGCGCGCAATCCGTCTCCACCAAGGCACCCCAGCCCAGCGGGACCTCCGCTTCCCGAAACAACTCGTTAGTCACGACGAGAAAGAAAAGATTCGCGGAGCGATAACGCGTCAGGCATTCGAACTTCGTCCCGCCCCGCAGCCGCTTCTGCAACGCCGCCAGCTCCGTCATCACCCGGCGATAAGTATGATGCTTGATGGCCTCGAAATTGTGCGCGTCGAATTCCGGAAAGAGCGACTCTCCACAGCGCAGCGTCGGATAATGCACCCGCAGATTCCGCTCTAGCACCTCCCGCCGCCGGCTTACCGTCTCCAGCCGTTCCCGCGTCGTCGCCGTGCAACAATTATCCCGCCGCAAATCCGAACGCACCTGCTTGCACTCGAAGATTGCGGTAGTGCCCGCCTCCGCGCCGCGCGCGCGATAAGCCGCCACGTCCGCGCGATACCGACACTTCGGCAGAGTCACCTCCACCGCGCAGGCCGAGTAACCCTGCGCCTGCGCCCACAGCACCGCCAGGCGCTTCAGCCTCCGGTGCGCTTCCGTCTCGCCGCGTCGCGCAGCTACTCCCGCGTCCATCCGGCGAGCTCCTTCGCCCAGTAGGTCACAATCAAATCCGCGCCCGCGCGTTTCAGCGAAGTCATGATCTCCAGCACCGCCGCGCGCTCCTCGAAGACCCCCGCCGCCACCCCCGCCTTCACCATCGCGAACTCCCCGCTCACGTGATAAACCGCCGTCGGCTTGCCAAACCGTTCCCGCACCCGCCACAGAATATCCAGATACGGCAGCGCCGGTTTCACCATTAAAATATCCGCGCCTTCCTCCACATCCAGCGCCGCCTCCCGCAGCGCCTCCGCCGCGTTCGCCGTGTCCATCTGATACGTCCGTCGATCGCCAAACTGCGGCGGGCTCTCCGCCGCCTCGCGAAACGGCCCATAAAAGACCGAGGCAAACTTCACCGCGTAACTCATGATCCCCGCCTCGGAAAATCCCGCGCCATCCAGCGCCTCCCGGATCGCGCCGATCCGGCCGTCCATCATATCGCTCGGTGCCACCAAGTCCGCCCCGGCCGCCGCGTGCGACACCGCCGTCTTCGCCAGCAGCGCCACCGATTCGTCATTCAAGACGTGGAAATGTTCCCCATCCCGCCTCACCACACCGCAATGCCCGTGGCTCATGTATTCGCACAGGCAAACATCCGTCATCACCACCAGCTCCGGGCACGCCGCCTTGATCGCGCGCACCGCCTCCTGCACGATCCCGCCCTGCGCATAGGCCTCGCTCGCCGCCTCGTCCTTCACCGCCGGAATACCGAAAAGCAGCACCGCCTGCAAACCCAGCGCCGCCGCCCCCTTCGCCTCCACCACCGCCTCCGCGATCGAAAGCTGGAAAACTCCCGGCATACTCCCTATCTCTCGGCGCCCCTCCACCTTCGCGCTCACGAATAGCGGGAGGATAAAATCATGCGGAGACAGCTTCGTCTCACGCACCAGATTGCGCAGCGCCACGGATTGCCGCAAACGACGCGGTCGATGCACCATTTTCCTCACCCGCCGAGGCTAAGGGTTCGGCGCAGTGGTCGCAAGCGTGGCGCGTCCCCCAGCGCGGCCTTCGCCTGCCGACGCAGTTGGAGCCGCGCGCCGGCTCCGAAGGCACTGGAAACTATGCCATTCCGGCACCTTCCCAACAGCCGCGCCCAACGTCTCGCCACCATGGACCAAGCCGCCCCGAAATGGCTCACCTCCGATGCGGCCGACCGCCTCATCCCCGCCGCACACATCAGCGCGATCGACCCCTCCAAACCAGCCAGCCTCACGGCATCTTCCGAAAAGACATGGGGGGAACCGCCACCGCCCTAGCGAGAGGGTCGTTTTCCGCAAACTCTTCTCTTCGGCGCTATGGAATCCGCGAAAATGATCCTTTCCTCTTGAAATCTTTCCCGTGATATTCAGGTTCAGTTATCCCAAATATGGATTCTTCCACTGATCTCGCTTCCCACTCGCATGCCGCGCACGATTCTCACCACCACGAGGGGGAACACGACCATCATGAGTTGGGCTTTTTCTCGAAGTATATTTTTTCGACCGATCATAAGGTCATCGGGATTCAGTACGCGATCACGGGGCTGATTTTCCTCTTTCTCGGCTTTTCCCTCATGATGATGATGCGCTGGCAATTGGCGTATCCCGGAAAGCCGCTGCCGATCCTCGGCGACATTCTGAGCAACGTTTTCGGCCCGCAGATGCCGGGCGGCGTGATGACGTCGGATTTTTATAATTCGTTAGGCGCGATGCACGGCACGATCATGATTTTCCTCGGGATCGTGCCGGTGGCTTTCGCCGCCTTCGGTAATTTCGTGGTGCCGCTGCAAATCGGGGCGCCGGACATGACGTTCCCGAAGATTAACATGGCGAGCTATCAGGCGTTCTTTGTCGGTGGCCTGGTGATGCTGTTCAGCTTTTTCGTTCCGGGCGGAGCGGCCAAAGGCGGCTGGACCTCATATACGCCGTTGTCCGTGATCGCGGACTCTGGGCCTGGTCATCATTGGTTACTGAACGGGCAAACGCTCTGGCTCATCGGCTTCATTCTGCTGATCACGTCTTCACTCTTGGGCGCGGTAAATTTCATCACCACCATCATCCAGTTGCGGGCCAAGGGGATGACCTGGATGCGGCTGCCCTTTTTCGTCTGGACACAGCTCATCACTGCTTTCCTGCTCCTGCTCGCTTTCCCGCCGCTGGAAGCGGCGATCGTGATGCAGCTGATGGATCGCGTCGGCGCGACCAGCTTTTTCATGCCGGCCGGCCTGGTGGTGAATGGCGCGGCGATGCAGATCAGCGGTGGCGGCAGTCCGCTGCTCTGGCAGCATTTGTTTTGGTTCCTCGGCCACCCGGAGGTTTACGTTTTGATTTTGCCCGGCATGGGCATCGTGGCGGAGATCATCGCGAACAATACGCGCAAGCCGCTCTGGGGTTACAAGTCGCTCGTGTTCGCCGGACTCGTCCTCGGTTTTCTCTCCTTCATCGTCTGGGCGCATCACATGTGGCTCACGGGAATGGGCACTGTGGTGAGCGCGTTCTTCCAGACGACGACGATGATCATTTCGATTCCGTCAGTCATTATTCTGAGCGCGTTTTTCATCTCCCTCTGGGGCGGATCGATTCGCTTCAACACGCCGATGCTTTTTGCGACGGCGTTCCTGCCGATGTTCGGCATTGGCGGTCTCACTGGGATCCCGCTGGCGTTTAATTCGGCGGATCTTTATCTGCACGACACCTATTACGTGATCGCGCATTTCCATTACATCG
>JBDUAH010000254.1:0-3978 GCA_040004745.1 Chthoniobacterales bacterium
GCGAGATCAGCGCGGCGATGTTGCGGGAACTGTTTGTCCGCTATGTCGTGCTCGGTCACAGCGAGCGGCGCGCGCTATTCGGCGAGACGGATGAGATCGTGAATCGCAAAGTGCGCGCGGCGCACGAGGCTTCGCTGCGGCCGATTGTGTGTGTGGGCGAAACGTTGGAACAGCGCGAGGCCGACGAGGTCGAGAAGGTGATCGGCACGCAATTGCGCGGCAGCCTGGCGGTTCTCAGTGCGAAGGAATTGGGCGAAACCGTAGTCGCCTACGAACCAATTTGGGCCATCGGCACCGGAAAAACCGCGACGGCCGAACAAGCGCAGGAAGTCCACGCTTTCATCCGGAAAACTTTGAGCAAGATGGCGGACGAAGCGACAGCGAATCGGATGCGCCTCCAATATGGCGGCAGCGTGAAGCCGGATAATGCCTTCAGCCTGATGTCGCAGCCGGATATCGATGGCGCGCTGGTCGGCGGGGCGAGTCTCGATCCGCGTAGTTTCGCGCAGATCGTCAAACACGCGCACGCGGAACATCCGTAATCAGAACGACGTTTTTGTCGTCGCGCGCTCCTACGCGCGCTTGCGACGGCAGCGCGACGCGCTGGCCAACTACGCAAACGACCGCTACTTCTTTATCTCCAAGTAAGTCCGCGAGGTCGTTTTCCCGGTGGCCGGATCCAGCTCTTCGATCCGCATCTGCTTGAGAAACCAGCGCCCCTCGATTTTTTGCCCAGAAATGACTTCGAACCGCTTCGCGAGTTTCCCTTTCCAATCGTAACCCTCCAGGCGCATCAACGCGCCGCCCTTCTCATCCGTCCAGAGAATGACGGTCCCGTATTGCGATTGCCGCGACGGTGCTGACAATTGCAATTTCCAACAACGCCGGGTGTTGATGGTTTCTTCACCTACGAGGCGTGCATTCGGCCAGTAGAGAAACTTGAGCGACAAATCGGCGTAGGTGATGGCGGTGCCGCGCACTTTTTGGCCGAACTCCGGGCCGGAGATTTTATCGACACCATTACCTGTGATTTCCTCAAGCTTCGAATCGGATTCGCCGAGGCGTAATTGCAATGCTTCGTCCGGATTAGTGAAGGAATAACGAACGACCGGTCCCGTCTGCGTGAGGCGAAACGGAACGATCATTCCGTCTTCCCGCAGTTGACCGTCCACGGCGATGTCCTGCTGCGCCTGTTGCAGGCGGACCGTGGCGAGAATGTCTTTCGCGGATGGCGCGGCGTGCAGGGTGGTGGCGGTGACCAGGAGAAGGGCGAAACGTTTCAGCATGGCGGGAAGTCTTAAGTTTTAAGTTTTCGATTTTGCGCGTTTAGTGGAACCGCCTCGAAGGGATCGCGGGAACCTACTCTTCAAACCCGAAACTGCTTTGGATCAGACGATTTTCCATCTCATCAACGAACAATGGACGAGCCCCGCGCTCGACTTGTTCATGGCCGCGATGAGCGACATGGGTGTGTGGTGGCCGCTCGTCGTCGCGCTCGTGCTCTATCTGCTGTTCCTGCGCGGTTTCAAGGGGCGGGCGTTCATCGTCTGCGTGGGGTTGACGCTATTGTTTAGCGAAACCGTGGTGGTGCAGGGGCTGAAAAAATCGGTCGGTCGCCAGCGGCCGAAGCAGGCGCAAAAAGTTCGGCTGGTTCAATTGCAACCCGCGAAACCGAAGATCTTGACGCTCTTACAGAAGCCGCGCGCGCATTACTCCGAAGCCTGGCAGCGTCAGGAGAAAGGCACTTCCTTCCCCTCCGCTCACACGGCGAACAACTTCATCGTCGCCACATTCTGCGCGCTCTTTTTCCGGCGCTGGGGCTGGCTTTATTTTTTCGTGGCGGCGGCGGTCGCCTATTCGCGTGTTTACCTGGGAGCGCATTGGCCGAGCGATGTGATGACGACGGCGTTTTTGGCCATCGGACTGGCCTTGCTCATGGCGGCTCTTTTCGAATGGATCTGGCGCAGCGCCGGTCAACGCTGGACGCCGGAATTGTATCGGCAGCACCCGCGACTGCTGGTCGAGGCGCCATAAATGAGCACGACCCGCGCAATCTGGCTCTTCCTGCTCGCGCTCACGGGCATCCGCCTGACCTTGATCGGGACGACCGACCTCTCGTTCAACGAAGCGCATTACTGGATGTGGTCGCAACGACTCGCGCCCGCGTATTTTAGCAAAGGCCCGGGTGTGGCATTCGCCATTTGGTCGAGCACCGCGTTGTTTGGCTCGACCGATTTCGGAGTGCGCTTTTGGAGTCCGGTGCTGGGCCTGGGCACCAGCCTGATACTCTATTATTTCGCACGCCGTCTCTTCAATGCCGCGACCGGTTTCTGGGTGGTAGTGGTCCTGAACGTGACGCCGATTTTCAACATCGGCACCTTCGTCATGACGATCGATCCGCTCTCGATTTTCTTCTGGGTCGCGGCGCTCTACACCTTCTGGCTCGCGCTGGAACGGCATCCAGATTTCTCCTGGTTTTGGCCGTTCACGGGCTTGCTCATCGGCCTCGGATTTCTCTGCAAATACACGAACGCCTTGCAGCTCGTGTCGGTTCTGATCGTGCTCGCGCTGATCCCGCGCTTCCGCGGCGAGTTTCGCAAACTCGGGCTCTACACCTTGCTCGCCAGCTTCGCGGTTTGCGTCATCCCCCCCATCGTCTGGATGCAGCAACATGCCTGGGCCACGCTCGGCCACCTGCGTTCCAGCGGAAGGCTCGATCGCGCACCGCGCTTCAATCCGCTCGAGTTTCTCTCTTTCTTCGGATTGCATTTTGCGACTTATGCGCCGCTTATTTTTCTCGGGCTCGTCTGGGCGGTCATTGCGAATTGGCGGCGCTGGCATCATCAATTCAAAGGCATTTACCTCCTCTGGTTTGGTTTGCCGGTGTTCGGGATTTACGCCGTGCTCTCGTTCAACAAGGCGGCGAATGGGAACTGGGACGCGCTCGCTTTTCCTAGCCTGGCCATCCTGGCTTGCGCGTATTGGCTGGAGCGAATTGAGGCTCGGCCCTTTCTGCGCTGGTGGGCCGCGATCGCGCTCATCGGCGCGTTACCGTTAACAATGGTCGCGTTGAGTACAGATCTTCTGCGCACCGTTGGGTTTCAATTCCCAAAGACGGATCCGTCCGACCGTTTACGGGGCTGGCGAAGCGCTGCGAACGCGGTCGAGCAGGTGCGACACGAGGTGGAGCAACGACTCGGCGAGCGCGTCTTCATGATCGCTGACGGACGTGATCGCGCGTCTGAGTTCTCGTTCTACTTCCACGAGAAACGCCGCGAGGGACCAGGGCATCCGGAGGTTTACTTGATCGAGTCGCAGGCGATTGAGAATCAATTTTCGTTCTGGCCGCGCTATGATGAATTTGAGAACGCGCCGCGCAAGCCAGCCACGGCGGAGGAGGGCGATGTCTACACGGAAGAAGGCGGTGTGAACTTGTTCGCGGGCCGGGACGCGCTCTACGTTCACCAGAGCATAGGCCAGCACCCCGCGCGCAATATCAGCCAGGCGTTTCAATCGACCGAAGTCGTGGCCACGATCGAGGTGCGGCGGGCGGGCCGATTGCTGCGCACGTTCACGGTGTTCCTTTGCAAAAATTATCGGACGTTGCCGTTATGATGAGTCCGTCCGGCGCGCCTGCGGTTTCCGTAGTAGTGCCGCTGTATAATGAAGAGGAAAACGTTGCGCTTTTACAGGGCGAACTGACGACGGCGCTGGCGGGGATCGATTACGAAATAATCTTTGTGGATGATGGCTCGACCGATGCAACGATCGCGCGGATCGTGCCTAACGAGCGCGTGCGCGTCTTGCCATTCGCGCAGAACGCCGGTCAAAGCGCGGCCATGTATGCCGGCCTGCATGCGGCGGGTGGTGCGGTCGCGGTTTTAATTGATGGCGATTTGCAAAACGATCCCGCGGACATTCCGAAGCTGTTGCGCGAGATCGACGCGGGCGCGGATTTGGTCTGCGGCTATCGCGCGA
>JBDUAH010000255.1:0-3973 GCA_040004745.1 Chthoniobacterales bacterium
CGATGACCGGCCACTTGTTAGGCGGCGCGGGCGCGGTGGAAATGGCGGCCTGCGCGCTGGCCATGCGCGACTCCGTCATCCCCCCCACGATCAATCTCGATAACCCCGACGAAAATTGCGATCTCGACTACACGCCGAACGTCGCGAAAGAAAGAACCGTCAAGGTGGCACTGAATAACTCCTTCGGTTTCGGCGGCCACAACGCCACTCTGGTGGCGACTGAGTTCAAGGATTAGCCGCTTCGCATTTTGCGACCGCTCCTGCGCTTCGCCGCCGGCTAATCTGCGAAAATCGGCGTCGCGGTGACGTCGGACGCGTCGAAGGAAAAGCCATGACCGCCGCGCGACAGGCTCTGCAGTAGCGCGGCGATACTCTGCGCGGTGCTCGTGGAATAAAACCGCACCAAACCCACCGTGGTCCGATGCCCGAAAACCGTGATCATGATCGTCTCTTCATCCACCGAGTTCATGAAGATATGGTTCCCGTTCCCCTGATGATAGAGAGCGTTGAATTCCACTTCACCAATCCGGCGCGCCAACTCCGCCGTCGCCGCGAACGAGCCCGCAGCGAGCGCCGCAATGATCGTCACGTCCATCACAGAGATGTCGCCGTATTGCGAAATGACGTTACCGCCGCGGTCGATCACTACCGTCAACTCGGACTCGGACTTCTTCAGGAAATCCGCCAGGACGCCGTCGAGCGACGCCACATCTTCAATCGTTAGGCAAGGAATCGCGTTCATACCGAGGCTCCTTCATTTTTGGAAACACCGGGTTCGACCGGATCTGCCACCACCTGTGCGGACGGAGTCTTCGGCGCGTCGCTCTGCTTGCTGAACTTGTGCAGCAGCACCTGCGAGACCGCGTTCAGCGAAGCGAAGACGTTTTGTCCCGTGCTCGAGATAACTTCGAAGCTCTGCACCCGCCGTTTCCGATTGTTCAGGACGTATTCGAGGTAATTCGTCGGCGCGACGTTTTCCAAGTCGCGTTTGTTGTATTGCACGACGTAGGGAATCTCGTCGATCGAGATGTTCTGCTTCGCGAGGTTATCCTCGAGATTTTTGAAACTCTCGACGTTCTCTTCCATTTTCTCCCACTGGGAATCGGCCACGAAAACCATCCCGTCCACGCTCCGCAGCACGAGCTGGCGGGTCGCGTTGTAAATGACCTGCCCGGGCACGGTGTAGAGCTGGAACTTGGTCACGAATCCTTTGATTACGACTGCGTTTAACGGGAGAAAATCAAAGAATAGCGTGCGATCCGCCGCGGTCGCGAGCGAGACCAAATCCCCCCGGTTTTGCGGATTAATCCGCTGGTGGATGTAGCCCAGATTGGTCGTCTTGCCACACAGTGCCGGACCGTAATAAACGATTTTGAATTGAATTTCGCGGCTCGCGTAATTGATGATCGACATGGCAGGTTCTAGGCGGAGTGGGAATACTTGTGAGAGAGTTCTAGCAGCACGCGCGCCAGATGTTCGCGAATGTCGAGCGGGAGGTCCTTCCGTTCGTGTACGGCAGCGAGGCAGAGATTGTCCTGCATGAAAAATGTCACCGCGGCTTTCGCGCAGGAGAGCGTCATGGAGCGGAAAGCGCCCAATTGCGTCTCTTTTATGTGACTTTCCGTGCGTTGCATGAGCGACGGAGCTATCGCGCAGAGGCCATCGGCTTGGTATTGCTCGGGCAGATTGCCAGCCAGGCTGAGGCCATCGCCGAAGACGATCGCGCATGCTTTCACGCCAGCCATCTGGGTCACGCGCGACACCACGTATTTGGCATCGACTTCGTCATCCGTGTTCAGCTCGACCTGCAAGGCATTCCGCTTGGACTTCCCGGCCGCTGGTTTCGCCGCGGCACCGTTCTTTGATGCGAGTTCGAACGGCTTTATCTTTTCTTCGGTCGACTTGGTTTCCGCTTCGACTGCTTCTGTCTCCTCTGTCGCTGCGACCGCCTCCTTCACTTCCGAGACCGATTCTTCTTTTGCTGGCGAGGCAATCGGAGTGGCAGGCACTTTGAAGCGCGCCGCATCTTCTTCCGCCTTGGTCGAAAACGGCGTCACAAAATGTTCGCCTTCCTCTTGCTCGACCTGGTCCTCGCGCATGCGCAGAGACATGTTCGGCAGATTTTTCAGCACTTCTTGCAGCGGCAAAGCCACCGGCGCATCGCTCATCGTGGGATCGAAAAGTTCGCGGTATTCCTCCGGTAAATACTTCGCGAATTGCTCCGGCGTGAGGCAAACCCGGCCGCTCGCCAGTTGCGGCTGGAGAAGCGCGAAAGGAATCTCGATTTCCGCCTCGTCCGACACGCCCGTGATTTCGCGCGTCAGTTGCAACGGTAGCACGTTTTGCAGGATTGGTTTCAGCGGAAGCGTCAGGTTCCCGAGGTCGACTGGCGCGGCCGGCGCGACTGCGAATTCCGCTCCATCGGCGCTGGCCGGTTCGCCGACAAAATTGTCCTTCGTCAGCCAAGGCTCGGAGTCTGAAGACGTTTCCGCCGCCGCGGGCGCAGCGATTTTGAAGGGAATGCGCGTCGGCGCGCTCGCCGCAGCCGCAGAACTAGTCGGAACGGACGGCCCGCTTGAGGCTGGAACTCGCTCAGTGGCGGGCACGTCCGTCCCTTTCGGTGAAAGTTTAAATGCGATCGGCTCCGGGATGACCGGTTTCTCGTCAACCGCGGTTGGCGCCGCCGCGTTCCCATTGCTACTCGTCTTGGCAGGCTCGCTGGCAGCACCGTTGCTGTTTTTGTTTTTGGGCGCCGGAAAATAGGTGGACGGCATCTGCACATACCTGTCACTCGCGGCCGCTTCCGGCTGCGCCGCCGCCAGGCTCTCCGCCGTGGCCAGTTCCAGGCGCCCGGGAGGCATCACGTCGGGGCAGTGAAGCTGCGCAACTGCGGTCACGGTGCCGAAGCGTTCGTCGTCTTCCAAAGTCACCTGCAGGAACGGCGTGTGCACTTGCGGAACCACCTGCTCTTCATTTTGATCCGCGCGCACCTGCATCCGGCTCAATTGGTCGAGCACCTTCCTGAACGGCAACGCTATCTGGATCACGTCGGCGTTCGTGATTGTCTGCAGGAAAATCTCCGGCGCCTGTTGATAGACTGCGAAGGCGGAAACGGACGGCTTCCCGCTGGCCATCCCCTTCTCTACGTCCGATGCCTTTAAAAGAATGTGCTCCGCATCGCCCTCTCCCAGAGGTCGGGTCAAGCCCGGCGGCATCTGCGCCACCACATCGGCCAGCTCCACGGAAATCGTCCGCTCTACTCGCGGCTCCAGCGCCAGCGCGACCGCGGGCGGCAGATCATTTGGCCTGAAGGAGACCACCGGGCGCACCACCGGCGCCGGCCCCGCCTGGGCCTCGTCATCAAAGGTATCCTCCGCTCCCATCGTCCGGATGGCATTCGGCGTCACCGTCTTGCTCAGGCGCTCGTCCTCCTTCTTCTCGGCCGGGACAAATGCCGGGATGGGCAAAGGCGGCTTCTTCTTTAGGAAACTCAAAAATGGAATCGTCATCGCTAGTTAGTGGTCCTCCGCTGTCACACGCCAGATCTCTTCCAGCGTGGTGATGCCTTCGAGCGCCTTGTCGATTCCGACCATGCGCAACGTCCTCATGCCTTCCGTCACCGCCTGGCTCTTCACCACGGCGGAAGAAGCGCGTTTGATAATGAGACGCCGGATAGACTCCGTCACCGGCAAGGCCTCGATGATTGCCACCCGGCCGAGATAGCCGCGGTGCTTGCAGCGATCACAGCCAGTGCCATGGAAAAAGACGGCGCCTTCCGCTGGCGTAATGTTGAGCCGCTCAAAGATCTCCGGTTCCGGGATAAATTCTTCGCGGCAATTCGTGCAAATCCGCCTCACCAGACGTTGCGCGCAGGCCATGATGACCGAGCTGGAAATCAGGAACGGCTCGATCCCCATATCGTCCAGACGCGTGATCGCGCCCGCCGCATCATTCGTATGTAGCGTGCTCAAGA
>JBDUAH010000039.1:0-13372 GCA_040004745.1 Chthoniobacterales bacterium
CACTTCCGGGACGAAGCTGAAGGAGATCAAGTTTCGGGTAAACATCGATGGGCACGATTACCTGACGAAGCTGCGCCACGGCGAAGCCTTCCTCGACAAAGGGAACAAGGTGCGCGTCCAGTTGCAATTCCGCGGCCGTGAGATGGCGCACCAGGAAATCGGCATGCAGCTCATGTTCAAAGTGCGCGATGACTTGAACACGATGTCGCAAGTGGAGATGGAACCGAAAGCCGCCGGGCGAAACATCACCATGACGCTTTCGCCGCTGCCGGCCGCGCGTCGCAAACGCCGCTTCTCCGTCGAGGCCGACGACGCCGATGCCGAGAACGAATCGCAAGACGACGTCGACGACGCGGAAGAATAGTGCTCGTTAGGCCAGGAAGCTTGGCAACCGTCTGAGAACCTTGGAGACCACGATGATGGCCGCCACGCCGATCGCCACATAGACGTCGAGGGCCTTCATGGCCTCCATGAACGATCCGCCGTGCACGGCCAGGGCCACGAGTAGGCCAATCATGAGGCCTGAAATCGTGAGCTGCATAAAGGAGCGGCGCCATTCGCGAAGGCGTTGGGGAACGTCCGGATCGTTGCGCCGCTGCCGGAGGCCGCGGACGCGTAACAGCGCGAGAGAGGCCAGGATGAGAGAGAAGTCTCCCACATAGAGCGCAAAGGACGGCAATAGCATCTGAAAACGGAGGAAAGTCTGCACGGAGTAGGGCAGGACCGCGATGGCGAAGAGGAAGATGAAGTTGACCACCGCGTCGAACATGGTGGCCACAAATCCATGCCGGAAAATGCGGAAGTGCTCAAGCCAGAACCGGCAAACAAAGCCAAAGGTGCCGATCACGGCGAGCCAGCGCGTTGGCTCGAAAATGTCTTCCACGCGATTCGGAATTTCGAGTCGGGTGGCGAGGAGGGAGAGGCTGAAGCCGAAGACCAGATCGCTGAATGCTTCCAGGCGGACGGTGAATCGTTCGTCCCCCTTGGCAGATGATTCGCGTATCACGGTAGAGTCGTTAGACTGAAGCCGTCTCCGGCTGCACTTGCGGAGACAACGGGGCCTCGGTTTCGATCAATTCATTCACACGCGAAATCGAAACCGCTCGGCCTGTTGTTTCATCTATCGTCGCCACCACACCGCATAAGCGCACCGGACCTTTCGCTACTGGGAACGGCGCCGGGATATTCGAGATAAAGCGCCCGACAATCGGATCGATCGCGCGCCCGAGAATCGACTCGGACGGCCCGCACATCCCGGCGTCGCAAAGGAAGGCTGTCCCTCCGGGGAAAATCTGTTCATCGGCGGTTTGCACGTGCGTGTGCGTCCCGATCACAGCCGACACGCGGCCATCGAGAAATCTCCCGAAGGCGATCTTCTCGCTCGTGGTTTCACCGTGCGCGTCCACGAAAATGACCTTGGTTTCCTCGCGCATCTGCGCGACGGCAGTGTCCAGAGCCTCGAAAGGATTCTCCAGGATCGGCTGCATGAAAGTGCGTGCCTGCACATTGATCACCCCCACTTTTCCCTTCGCCGTCTCCAGGACGATCGAGCCCGCTCCTGGCGCACCGGGCGGGTAATTGATCGGCCGCAGCAGGCGCGGTTCCGTGTTGATGAAGCCGACAATATCCTTCTGATCCCAGATATGATCGCCGGTCGTAATCACGGAAACACCCGCGCGCAGCAGATCGATCGTGATCTTGGCGGTAATCCCGCGACCGCCGGCTGCGTTCTCGCCATTCACGACAACGAAATCGACCGCGTGCTTTTCCTTCAGCGCCGAGAGCTGCGCGATGACGGCGCTGCGTCCGGGTTCGCCGACGATGTCGCCGAGAAAGAGAATCGTCAGCATTTTGCGAACATGGTGTTAATTAGGGCGAAATCCAATTTCGTGATGGTCTCCCTCTCCAAATTCGCAAGATCGGCTGGCCATTCCGCCCTCGCTCTCGTTCTCCTCTTCGTCCTCGACTCTGCCCGAGCAGAGAACGTCAGTCCGCTTGCAAAAACGCCCGATTGGACCGCGCTGGAAAAGTACCAGGAAACGATCACGCGCGATGAATTCGTCCACCTCCTGAAGGACGTCTACTGCACCCGCGGAGTGAGCGAGGAAACCATCCGCGTCGAACCCGAGGCGGTGAAAATATTAACCGACAAAGAGAAGCAGGAGTGGTTCACCCTCCGGTTCGCCCCGGATGCAGCGTCCGCCAAACCCGCGCCGCACCCATGGAAATCCGCAAAGAAACTTTCGCACATTTCGCGCTTTCGGGAGCTGAAAGGCCTGCACATCGCGCTCGATCCCGGACATCTCGGCGGGAGTTGGGCGCGCATGGAAGAGCGTTGGTTTCAGGTTGGCGATAGCAAACCGGTCACCGAAGGCGACATGACTTTACTCGTGGCGAAAATCCTCGCGCCAAAACTCCGTGCGCTCGGCGCGAAGGTCTCGTTCGTCCGCGATAAAGCTCAGCCCGCCACCTCCAAGCGGCCGAAAGATCTGGAGGAAGTTTCGAAGAAAATTCTCCTGCGCGCAGGCGATGTAGAGCCGCGCGAAGACTATACCGGTCCGGACGATCCGGAGAAAGAGCACACCGTTCGCTGGCACAACGAACTCCTCTTTTATCGCAATAGCGAAATCCGCCAACGCGCCGAACTGGTGAATGAGAAGATCCGGCCCGACCTCGTCATCTGCCTGCACTTCAATGCCGAAGCGTGGGACGATCCGAGCAAGCCGACGCTCGTCGATCGCAACCACCTTCATGTCCTCATTAACGGCTCCTACCTCCCGCCGGAGATCGAGTTCGACGACGAACGTTTCGAGATGCTCGACCGCTTGCTCAGTCGCACGCACGCGGAGGAATCCGATCTCGCGGAAACGGTTGCGCAAGCGATGGCGCGCCGGACGAAATTACCGCCCTATCAATACACGACCGACAACGTGACCAAGACCGGCACGAGCGGCTACGTTTATCTGCGAAACCTTCTCGCCACCCGCATCTACGACGCGCCGGTGATCTATCTCGAGCCTTACGTCATGAACAGCGATGAAGTTTTTTGGCGCATCCAGGAAGGTGACTACGACGGGATTCGCAACGTGAATGGCCGAAACCGTCCGAGCATTTACCGCGAGTATGCGGTCGGAGTGGTGGACGGCTTGATCGAATACTACCGTGCGGTCCGGAACTGAGCCGTTCACAACGAATCGATCGCCGCGCGGATATGGTCCAGCGTCACGACGCGGGTCAGATGCGCCGAGCCTAGCCGCGGCGTGACCACGAACCGTACTTCACCGCGCTCGAACTTTTTATCCGCGGAAACAGCCGAGAGAATTTCAGCGCGCGAAATATCTGTCGGAAGTTTTGTCGGCAACCCGAAGGTCTCCAGACTGGCGATCACCGTCTCACGCTCCGAGTCCGACAGTCCTGCTTTCTTCACGGATATTTCGCAAGCCGCCACAATGCCCAGGCTAATCGCCTCCCCGTGCAGAAACCGTCCGTAGCCGCTCGCTCGCTCAATCGCATGGCCGACGGTGTGGCCGAAATTCAAAACCGCGCGGGCGCCGGAGATATCCTGTTCGTCTTGCGCGACCACTGCTGCCTTTATCTCGATGTTGCGCGCGACGAGTGGCGCAAGTTTCCAACTTGCGGTCTGATGAGCGTGCAAGTTGGAAATTTGCACCACCTCCTGGAACAGCGTCGCATCGGCGATCACGGCGTGTTTGATGATCTCGGCGAAACCCTGATTGAACTCCCGCGGCAGGAGCGTTTCCAAAGTATCCATATCCGCAATCACGAGTGCCGGTTGATGCACTGCGCCTAACAAGTTCTTTCCGTGCGGAGTGTTCACCGCTGTCTTCCCGCCGATCGCGCTATCCACCTGCGCCAGGAGCGTCGTTGGAATCTGCACGTGCGGAATTCCGCGGTGATAAATCGCCGCCGCGAATCCTCCGAGATCGCCAACCACGCCGCCGCCCAGCGCGACCACGAACGACGTGCGATCCAATCCCGCCGCCGTCATCGCGTCGCAGACCGTTCCGACCTGCGCGAGAGACTTCGCGCCTTCGCCTGAGGGAATCGTCACCAGCAGCGGATCGAATCCCGCCGCGCGCAGGCTGGTCATCGTCGTGTCCGCAAAGAGCGCGGCTGTCTTCTCATCCGCGATTAGCGCGCAACGCGGCCCGCGGAGAACCTTCGCGATCAATGCGCCACACTCCGAGAGCAGATCGCAACCGACCAACGCCTCGTAGATCGCTCCGCCAGCCTGGATGGAAATTGTTCTCACGTTAAAAGCTGCTTTCGACCTGAGTTTGGTTGATCGCTCAATTCGTTACAACTGAGACGTCGGCAACGCGCTCCAGCGCAAGACTCCGAAACATCACCCCTCTGCCGACGCGAGGGGAGATCACTTGACCCCCGGGGGCGATTCCCGTCTTATATAGCCATGACTGATCCAGTTGATCCCATCTCGCCACCGCCCGCTTCGGCACCGGGGGCTGGGGGAGCACACTCGGGCTCGACCGGACTTCCATCCAACGTCGCGGCCGCGCTGGCGTGCATCCCGTTGATCGGCGGCATCATCTTCTACATTCTGGAAAAGCACGATCAATTTGTCCGCTTTTACGCGATGCAATCGATCATCTTCGGCGGCGCCTGGATTGTCTTCGATATCGTGGCGCGAATTGTCCATGCGGTCTTCAGTGCGGTGCCGGGAATTGGCGGACTCCTCGTGGTCCTGTGGGGCTTGGTTTGGGCGATCATCACCATCGGATTTCTCGTCGTCTTCATTATCGCCGTCATCAAAGCCTTCAGCGGAGCGCGTTGGGACATTCCTTACATTGGCCCCGTCGCCCGCAAGCAGGTGGACGGCAGCGTGTAAGCCAGCCTCTCCGCTCAGTCGCGCGCCAGCAGCTTGACCACGATTTCGGTCAGGATCAGCTCGTGATCGCGCGCACTGCTCACGAGTTGAAGATTCGCCTCCAGGCAAGATTCTAGTCCATCCACTAACTGCGTCGTCTGGAAGCGATGCGCCGACATCGCGGCGATCCCGAGCGCATACGTGTTTACGCTGCCATCCTTCTTTCTCGGCAGATGCTCCGTGGCGCTCGCCGGTAGCCGGTTCACCGTGGAGATAAACGAGAACGGCGCCGACGGCCGCGACAGGCGATGTCGCTCCATCAGATCCTTCGCGAGCAACAGATTTCGCACTGTCGGCAAGATTGCCACCAACAGAATGCCGATCGCGCTCTCGCCCTGATCGAGCAGGCTGCGCACGAGTTCGAGCGCGCGATCGAGATCGCAGGACGCGATTGCATTGCCCAATTCGAAAATCACGCCCGCGCGGGAGAGGGGAACCAGCGTCCGCACTTCCTCTGCCGTCACGCTGCGACCTTCGCCCACGTAAAGATCCAGCTTCTCCAGCTCGTTCTCGATCTGCCGCGTATCGCCACCGGTCAGGAGCACGAAAAGATCCAGCGCCTCCTCCTCAAACCGCATTCCGCGCGTCTGCGCCCGGCCGCGCACGATCTCCGTCGCCTCTTCCTCCCAACCGCTCCTGCTGGCATCGAGTTTATCGATCACCTGGAGGTCCGCGCGTTTCGAGAGCGCCTTGTAAAACGAACGCCGCTTATCCACCTCCGTCGCGCTGATGAGGAAGGAAACATCCGGTGCCAGCCCTGCCGCGAGCACCTCGCCCAATTCCTCTAGCGCACCCTGCACCGCAGCCGACCGGCCAATAACGGAATCGCCTAACGAGTTTGCGTTCTTCAGCCAGACCAGCTTCCCACCGAAGAACGGCAGCGTTTGCAAAGCCTCGATCGCCAACCGCACCCGCGTGGCCGATTGCTCCGAGTTGTCTCCCGCGCCATCGATTATCTCCAGCCCGAAATCCCCCGCATCCGGAGGGGTTAACTGCGCCGCCAATTCTGCCGCCGCGCGTTTCACTTCGCTTTCATCCGAGCCGACGACCGCATGAATATTGGCCGCGGCGGTCTTCGTTTTCGCTTTCGGCATCGCCCCGGAGCTTGCCCGCGATGCCGGCCCCACTCAAGCAGTTCAGCCAGCGAATGGAGGAAGCTCGCATTGGCAAGCTCGCTCCATGAGCTAAAACGCCTCCCGCCGGGAGGAGTTAACCAGACCGTTCCAATTGAGTGGCCGATAGGTGGCCGCGTTTCTCTTTTCGATCATCTACTCGCTCCGCGCCTGCTCGGTCCCGTTGGAAGCGCCCGAAGCGAAAGCGCGGAATTGCTCCTCCAGCGAGGCCACGCTCGAGAATTTTCCGGAATAGTGTTGCAGCACCGCTCTTTCAAACGGCTGATGCTGGCTCAGCGCATCGAGCAGCCCCAGGAAGCTCGCCTTATCCTTCCCCGCCAGGAAACGCACCAGCCGTTCCGATTCATCGTAGAACACGCCCACTCGCTCGGGGTCGGTTGGGTAGTCCATTGTCGCCAGCGTGGCGAGCGGAAATAATTCCGCGGCCACCACGAGTTGGGAACGCGGCTTGGCAATGTAGCCGCGCGCCCGCTGATAGCTGGCATGCGCGTTGGTGGAGGCGTATTGCGCGAAGCCCTCATCGAGCCAGCGCGGGATTCCGAGCGGATAATAGCGGTGCATCACCAGGTGCACGATCTCGTGTCCCAGCGTGTTGTCCGAGAACTTGTAGGACGGGTCGCGCACGATAAACAGACTGCCTTGCGAATGAATCCCGCCCGTCCACTTCTCCAGTTGCCCCGCTCCTTGGAATTCACGCCAATCCTCCGGCCGCTCGAAAATGTAGATGTGCGATTTCGTATCGCCCGACGGCGGCTCGTGCCCCAGCTCCTTCACCACCACGCGGTAAGAAAATTCCGCCTCCACCGACACCGGCGTCGCCACGTAGCCATGCACAAAGTGGTAGATGAAATGCTCCGTCTCCGCGTGCTTCCAATCTTGCCCACGAATCGCCAGCGCTTTCGCTCCGAGCGGATTCGGATCCTGCTGGCTCAAGCGCCCGAAATCCACCTCCGGCAGCCCGCCTAACTGCGCCTCGGCCGTCCGCAGACAGAGAGACAAGGCGAAAACGAACAGCAGAAAGCGGCGCATATCCATTCTGCGAAGCTAAATTCATGCGAGCCGGGCAGCTTCCGCTGCCAGATACCTTGCTCCTCTTCTGCTAAAGCTTTAATGCCTGTCCGCGCCCGCCTCCCTTTCCCGTTCTCCCGACGAATCTCTCAACATCCGCATCATAGATAGTACAAGTGCCTTTTTGAACTCAGACCTTCGTGGGGATTGACGCCGCTTCTCCTGACCACGAGAAAGGAAGAAGAAATGAAGATATGGGCCTTCGTCGTCTGGAGTCTGATGGCCGCCCCGGCGTTCGCCCAATCCCCATCGCCAACGAAGTTTTCGGCGGCGGCGAGCGAGGCGATTCTGCCGCCGTTGGTTCCGTGGGAAGGCAAAAGCCGCGCGTTGATCGTGGCGAAAGACGATCCTTGGATCACGCCTTCGGAGAAATCCGATCTACGGACCACGCCGACCTACGATCAGACGGTCTCATGGTTGCAGAAACTGGTCGCGGCGGCACCCGAGCAATTGCAGATGCCCTCGCTAGGGAAATCGCCCGAAGGCCGCGATATCTGGCTGGTCGTAGCGACGCATGAGAAAGCGTTTACGCCGGAAGCACTGCGCGGAGGCGGCAAGCCCATCGTATTTGCGCAGGCCGGTATTCACTCCGGAGAGATCGATGGCAAAGACGCCGGACTCATGCTGCTGCGTGACATGACGGTGCGAGGGACGAAGCGCGAGCTACTGGACGGCGCCAATTTCCTCTTCGTGCCGATCTTCAATGTCGATGGGCATGAGCGCAGTTCGCGGTTCGGTCGGGTCAATCAGCGCGGGCCGGAAGAGATGGGTTGGCGAACAACTTCGCGGAATCTGAATCTGAATCGCGATTACGCGAAAGCCGATACGCCGGAGATGCGCGCGATGCTGGGTGCACTCAACGTCTGGTCGCCCGATCTTTATCTCGATCTGCATGTGACGGACGGCGTCGATTACCAATATGACATCACGTTTGGCGGCAACGTGGGGAGCGGTCATTCGCCGGCGATTTCAGATTGGCTGGCGAAAATTTTCGCGCCGGCGGTGACTAATGATCTCGCGGCGGCGGGCCACATTCCCGGTCCGGTGGACGTGCCGAACTGGGTGGATCCATTGGATTGGAAGAAGGGGATCAAAGGCTGGATCGCCGATCCGCGTTACTCGAACGGCTACGGCGATGTGCGGCATTTGCCGACAGTGTTGCTGGAGACGCATTCGTTGAAGCCCTACGCGCAACGCGTGCTCGGGACTTATGTGTATTTGGAAGCCGCCTTGCGCGTGTCGGCTAAACAAGGGGGCGCTTTGCGCGAGGCGATCACGGCAGATCGTAAGCGACGGAATCCGGTCATTCCGTTCAGTTGGGATCTCGATCCGAAGGCGCCGGTGGAGAAGATCGAGTATCAGGGAATCGAAGCGCGCGCCGCGCTCTCGGCAATTTCCGGCGGCGTGCGGATGGAATACAGCAGCAAGCCGGCGACAGCGACGGTACCGTATCAGCGGCTGAATCATATCGCGACTTCCGTGGCTCGGCCAAAGGCTTATTGGATACCGCCGGCGTGGTCGGATGTGATCGCGCGCTTGGAAGCGCACGGAATTCAGATCGAACGGATGAGCGAGCCGCGCGATGTGGAGGTAACGATGTATCGCCTCTCGGAAGTGAAATTCGAGGCTGAGCCGTTCGAAGGCCGCATGCGTCTGACGGCGAAGACTTCGACCGAAAAACGGAAGGAACATTTCGCGCCAGGCGCGGTGCGCGTTTCCACCGATCAGCCGCTGGGCGATCTCGCGGCCATCCTGCTGGAGCCAGCTTCGCCGGACTCGTTTTTCCAATGGGGATTCTTCGATGAAGTGCTGCAGGAAACGGAATACATCGAAGGTTATGTGATCGAACCGATGGCGGAACGCATGATGGCGGCCGATCCGAAATTGGCGGAGGAGTTCCGCGAAAAATTGGCGACGGACGAAGAGTTTCGCGGCTCCGCGAAAGCGCGTTTGCGCTGGTTTTATGAGAAGACGCCGTTTGTGGATGAGCGGTGGAAACTTTATCCCGTGGGACGCGAACTCTAACCACATCGCTGCGCAACGTGCGGAGGACGCTTCTGTCGAGACACGACGTGCCGAGCTCGCAAAGTTCTTTCGTTTTTGAGTTTGGCGCGCTACAACAGGCCTCGCTTATCGCCCAGCCCGTGGTCAATTCTTCTTCGGCGGACCGTTGGGCGATTTTTTTGGAGGAGTTACAAATGAAAAAGATGCTGCGCTATTTTACGCTTTCGTTGCTGCTGCTGTTGCTAAACGGCTCGGCGAATTCCGCTTCGCCTACTCGCGATGCAAGCGGAGATCAGACGGTGACTCGGGAACGGTTGATGATGGACAGCGGGACGGTCACGCTGGCTCTCGATCTCAATCGGCTGGAAGCCGGACGTGCGCCTGCGGAGACAGCGGAAGTGAAACGAGACACGGTGCGGTTTCAGGTCGCGCCGAATACATTTTTCACGATTCTGCGCTTCAACGGCGTTTTGCGAGGGGCGGAGCCGGGAATGATTGGGTTGCGTTGGGATAATTCACGGATGTTACCCGGTCCGCTGAATGCCGCCGCCAACGATCTCGTGCTCGAACGGACCGGGTCCGGTCAGCAGTTTGAATTTGTGGTGCGCAATAGCCAGACCGGCTTTGTCTTTTTCAACGTGGAAGGAAACCTCTACGAGTATGACGCCGCGGCGCGCCGGCTCCGGATCGAAGGCGGGCGGCTCCTGCTTTCGGAGGAATTGGCGAAGACGCTCGGCCGTCCGTCGGACGCGGGGCTGGTGGTGGGAGAAATTTCGGCCGCCTCCACGATGACGCCGATCGAGGTCACCACCTTCGTCAATGGTGAGGCGCGGTCGTCGACCTTGCCGGCGCGGAGCGCCGGCGCGCCGGGCACGCCCCAAGCGGTTGCCGGGCCGGATATCATCGTCGGCGATATCGGTGCCATCGGCGGCTTAGCACAGTTTGGTAGTGCCTCGGGCCAGGTTGGCCTCGCGACGGGCACCACTTCGTGCAACAACGGCAACGTTGAATTCAATTTCTTCCAATTGCCGAATCCGGATCACTCCGTCATTTCGCAGAATCTCTATCGGATGAGCGGCGGAACGAACAACGATGATCGCATCGAACAGATCGGCCAGGCTTGGGTGAAGCATTCCTTTGGGGCCGATCAGGACGATGCCTGCAGCATTGGCTGCACCCCGTATCCGAACGCGACCAAGCTGGGTGTGGGCTGTTCTGATCCCTACGCGGCGAGCCAGCTTGCCTTTCAAAGTAACACCAATTCGGGCGCGTTGGGTTCGCGCGCGTGGGTGAATCCGTTTACCGGAGTCTTTACGGTGAGTCCAAGGCCGGAGAATCACACCGGCCACACCCATACTGCCACCTCGCATAGACTGCTCGTCAATACGAGCGACCTGGACACGACGCAGAATGTGGGCGCGACCTACTATTGCGAAGTGCAATACGACAGTCCCCAGGAGTACGCCTGGTGTCAGACGCATCCAGGCGAATGCAACATGTACAACAACGCGTCCTATCGTCGTTACAACGTGACTGGCACGACGAGTTTCACCTTCAGCCCGGCAGCTGCCACCGTGCGGATGACGCCCGCGACCGGTGCGTGGACCGGCGCCACGAGCAGTACGATCGAACCCGTGCCCGGAGCGGATGGCCGCGCTTTCGTTGTCTACAAAGTCAGCGGTCCGGTCGGCGGCATTTGGCATTACGAGTATGGGATTCACAACCAAAATCTCGATCGTTCGATCCAGTCCTTCAGCGTCCCGCTGGGCTGCGGTATCACGTTGAGCAACGTTGGTTTTCATGCGCCGCCGAATCACCCCGGCTTTCCGAACGATGGGACGGTCGGAGATGCAGGATTCAGCAATGCGGTTTGGACAGCCACTCCGACCGCTAACGATGTGACCTGGAACACCGAAACTTTTGCGCAAAACCCAAACGCGAACGCGATCCGTTTCGGCACCATGTATAATTTCCGCTTCGATTCCGATCGCCCGCCACAAACGGTAAACGCGACCGTTGGTTTCTTCAAAACCGGCACGCCGATCATGGTCGCGATCCAGGGACCATCGCCGTGCGCGCCCCTGCAACTGGCCTCCGCGGTTTCGCGCAAAACGCATGGTACCGTGGGTGATTTCGATATCGCGTTGCCGCTAACGGGCGAGCCCGGATTGGAATCACGCTCCACCGGCGGGAATCACACCATCGTCGTCACCTTCAGCAACCCGCCGATGAGCGGGAACGCTGCCATCACCACCGGAATCGGCACTGTGGCGGGCTCTCCGGCGTTCAATGGTAACACCATGACCATAAACCTCAGTGGGGTGTCGGATGTGCAAAAGCTCACGCTGAAGCTAAGCAGCGTGACCGACAGCTTTGGGCAAGTCCTACCCGATACTTCAGTGAGCATGAATGTTCTCGCAGGGGATACGAACGTGAGCAAGACGGTGAACGCTTCCGATGTCGCCATGACGAAAGTGGAGTCGGGCGTAGCCCTCACCGCGGCAAATTTCCGTGCGGACGTGAATGCGACTGGCGCGGTCAACGGTTCCGACGTCGGTATGGTGAAGGCCAGCACGGGACACACGGTGCCGTAGCCAGCCCGATTTACTCTGCGAATCGGAACGCACCATCGTAGAGGCGGACACCCTGAAAGCGCCTTCGGTATGGGAGCTGGTCGCTTTGCGATTTTCGCTCTGGGCGAGGTTGCTTTCGGAGTTGAACGTTCGGCGTGGGACGTTCAACGTTGTGCGCAGCATTCGTCCCCGTAGTTCAACGGATAGAACAAGGGTTTCCTAAACCTTAAATCCGAGTTCGATTCTCGGCGGGGACAGGAAGAAATGCGGAAAGTGGCCTGCGGACGGCGTAATTTCAAGAGCGCGGCAAGTCGCGGTCGCTCACTTTTCTACCAAGTCCATGCCGCACTTCGGGCAGGGCGCCGGCCCGGGCTGCGGCACTTCGGAGGCATCGGACACGTGTATTTGCCCGGGCCAGTCGAACCGACCAAGGGAGGTTCCACGTTGACTCCGAAGGGCGCGAAGCGATTGCGGCCGTCGACCTGCACTTGCAGGAAGGTCTTCATTGTACATCCCGCACTCGACAAAAGGATGCGCGCTGCGAAGAAAGTGCGACCTTTTCCGAAACTTTGTTGCACGTGAAAAATCCAAAACTTCTCCTTACCGCTATCGTCGTCGCTTTGGGTGCGTTTCTCTCCGCGGGCGCGGCGGTGAATGTGACCCAGCATCACAATAATCTCTCCCGCGATGGGCTTTACACCGATCCCGCTTTCACCATGGCCAATGCGGCCGGGCTGACGCGAGACACGAACTTCAGCGGCACGATTGTCGGCAATGTTTACGCGCAGCCACTCTACGTGGAAGGCGGACCGGGGAACGTGGCCAAGGTGATCGCGGTTACGCAATCGAACAACGTTTACGCCCTCGACGCGGCGACGGGCGCGATCATTTGGCAGCGGAATGTGGGCATTCCAGTTTCGGCCGGGTTGCCATGCGGCCTTAGTAATACAAATCCGTATGGCATCACGAGCACACCGGTGGTGGACATCGGCTCGCGTGCGCTCTTCCTCAACGCCGAGACGATGCCGTCGAGCGGAGTCTTCCGGCACATGATTTACTCGTTGAATGTCGATTCCGGCGCGATCAATTCCGGCTGGCCGGTCGACGTCCAGGCCGCGGTCGCTGGCTTCGATTCCTCAGTGCAGAGTCAGCGCGCGGCCCTCGGTCTGGTTGGGGACAAACTCTACGTCCCGTACGGGGGCCGGTTTGGCGATTGCGGCAGCTATCGGGGCCGCCTGATTGGTGTGCAGATTAGCAATCCAGCCAGCGTGACAAACTGGGCCACGACTGTCACTAGGGCGGGTGTTTGGGGACCCGGCGGGGTGGCCAGTGATGGCACAAATACCTACGTAACGACTGGCAACGGCAATAGCGCTGCGACTTGGGGCGGAGCGGAGGCGGTGATCCGTTTGCAACCTGGCCCTGTCTTTAGCGGGGCGACAACCGACTACTGGGCACCGACAAACTGGGCTGCGCTCGATTCCGCGGACAGCGATCTCGGCGGTTCCGGCCCAATCTTGGTGGATGTGCCAGGCGCAACGCCATCCGCGCTCGTGGTTGCGATCGGGAAGGATCGCAACGCCTACGTTCTGAATCGCAACAGCCTCGGCGGAGTGAGCGCACCTCTCGCCCAATCCGTTGTTTCCACCGGCACGGTCATCGGTGCCGCCGCCACCTATCGCACGAAT
>JBDUAH010000256.1:0-3949 GCA_040004745.1 Chthoniobacterales bacterium
AGGCAGAAACAAAGGGTTCCGAACAGAAGTAACCGTTTAAAATCCATGAGGTATGACGGGTAAACCCGCGTGTGGGTGTATCTAGCAGAGGCGATGCGCAACGCAAGAATCCCGCCCGTCTTGGAAGCCTGAGACGGAGAAAAGCCATACAACGCCGCAGGCAAAGTGTTGCTAAACTTGCGGATTGGGTAAAAACAGGCTTCGTTTGGCAGCCATCCTGCTGCGTAAAGGCTGGCAAACTGTCATTGGAACTGACGGTCTCTCTCCCTTTGCATGAAAATCCTGTTGGTCGAAGACCACGCCGATAGCCGGCAAAACCTAAAGCGTTTGATTGAGCGACGTGGCCACGAGGTTGTGGCCGTCGACAGCGCCGAGGAAGCCGAAACGGCTCTGAAAAACTCGGAATTCCCTTTCCTGATTTTGGACTGGATGCTGCCCGGGATGAGCGGCGTCGAGTTGTGCCGGAAACTTCGGGCAGAGGAGCGGGGAGATGAGTTGTTTATTGTGCTCGTGACCGCGCGGGCCGATACCGCCGATTTGGAGCAAGCGCTGGAGGCAGGCGCAAACGATTACCTGACCAAGCCGGTCGACCTAGGTTTGCTTAACGTCCGGCTTTCGGTGGCGGAACGGCAGATTCGCGATTTGGCGGAGCGTAATCAGGCCCGTGCTGCGCTCGTGGAATCGGCCACCACGATGACGAACATCCTGGAGAACACGAGGGATGGATATTTTGCGATCGATACGGAATGGAAATTCACCTACGTGAATCCGGAAGCGGAAATCTTACTCGGCTGCAAGCGGGGCGATTGCTACGGGGCCGAAGTTTGGGATAAATTCCCAGGTCTCCTCGGGACAATTTTCGAAGAGAACTACCGCAAGGTGATGTCGGAACAGGTGGCGATCGATTTCGAGGCGAGCGATCCGGAAGGTACGAAGTGGACCGAAGTGCATGCCTATCCGAGCGGGAGCGGAATCTCGGTTTTCATTCGTGACGTGACGGAGCGCAAACGAATCGAGAGCGAACGCCTAACGACAAGTAAGCTGGAATCGCTCGGCACGTTGGCTGGAGGGATTGCGCATGATCTCAACAACATTTTGACCGTGATCTCGGGGAACATCGGCCTGGCGCAGATCGAGGCGCCGTCCGATTCTGGAGGGCTGCTTTCGTTTCTCTCGAAGGCGGGTCAGGCCGCGCAACATGCGGCGCATCTGTCGAGTCAATTGCTCACTTTCTCGAAAGGCGGGGCGCCGTTGAAGAAGGTTGTTTCCATCTCGCAATTGCTTGAGCAATCGGCGGAATTTTCTCTTTACGGTTCCAACCTTCGGGCAGAACTGGATATGGCGAACGATCTCTGGAGGTCGGAGGTCGATGCGGGACAGATTGAACAAGTCGTGAACGCTCTCATGCTGAATGCGCGCGAAGCGATGCCGCATGGCGGAACCGTCCGGATTTGTGCGCGTAATTGCGAAGTGGAGGAAGATGCGGCGACCTTCTTGCCGGCCGGACGATACCTTCGAGTCACCGTGGCCGATCGCGGCGCGGGTATTCCGGAGGAGTTCGTGGACAAAATTTTTGATCCTTATTTTACGACGAAAACCTCGGCGAGTGGGCTCGGTCTCGCGATCAGCTATTCCGTAGTGAAGAAACACGGCGGGGTCCTCCAACTCGAGAGCACGTCGACGGAAGGCTCGATCTTTGGCTTCTACCTGCCGGCAACGACAGCCGCGGAAACGGATGCTCCGGTGCGTGGACCGGAACGGCCTTACCGGTTCAATCATCAGCGCATATTGATCATGGATGACGAAGCGGCGATCCGCGAATTGACGGCGCAATTGCTCGGGACATTGGGCTACGAAGTGACGGCGGTGCCCGATGGTTTGGAAGCGATCCGCACGTATGAGCGCGCGCTGCGCCGTGGCGAAACGTTTCAGGCGGTCATTCTCGATGCCACGGTCCGCGGCGGTTTGGGCGGGGTGGCGACGATCGAACGTCTGCGCGGGATGGATCCGGACGTGAACGCGATTATTTGCAGCGGTTACTCGGATGAGGCGGCACTTTCGGAATTCCTCGCCTTTGGATTCAGGGGAGCGTTGCCGAAGCCCTTCACGCGCAACGAACTCGCGGAAGCCCTGCAGAATACGCTCCAGCCGAGCCGGAAGAACTGACGTTTCCGAAACGGCACGCTGGCGTGGAGGCGAATCCGGATTCGCTAGATTGCGTCCATGATGCTCAAGTGAAAGCTTCTAATGAAGCCTTTCGCTTGTTTGCTCGTAGCAATGGTCGTGGCCACTTCCGGCGTTCTCGTCGCCGCACCGCCTGAGCCGTCGGCTGCACCGGGGGCCACCGCCGCGCTAGGTTCGCCTCCGGTAGCGCCAGCTCCAGACGGTCGGAAAGCAGCCTTGGAGAAATTTGCGGAAGCTGTGCGAAAGGGAACTGCCGTGGACGAGGCCGCTGCGACGGCCAGGAAGGCCGGGGTCCCAGCGCAGCCCATCGAAGAGTTGAGGCTGCTCGCCTCGGTCCGCGGTCGCGACCTAAAGGAAATGGAGGAGCGGGTAAAGAATCTCAAGGATGTGCTTCCGCAATGGAGTCCCGAAAATTCCGTGGCCTTTTCGGAGAAATCAGAATTGGAAGCAGTGCTCTCTTTCGCCAAAGGGCTGCTAGCCGCGCAGGCTGGAGATGAAGCGGCGTTTGAGCAAGCGATGAAACAGGCCTTTTGGCTCAATCCTGATCTGTCGCCGGCGTTGGCGGATGAGTTGAAAGAGCGACGCGGTGCCGGCCGACTGGCCTCTTTGATTCTGCCGATGCAAGCGTCCTTTGAAACCTCGGATGGAACGAAAACCTCTCTGGGCGCGTTGGCTCAGGGCCAGAAGGCGCTTTTGCTGGATTTTTGGGCCACGTGGTGTGGACCGTGCATGCAGGCGCTGCCCGCGTTGGTCGAACGTTCGAAAAAGCTCGGTCCCCAAAAAATCGCGGTGGTCGGGATCAATACAGAGGCATCCCAAGCGGGCGGACTCACGGAGGCCAGGAAGAAGGCCGAGGGGGTCAAGAAACGGCAGAACGTCCCGTTTGCGTGGTTGGTCGAACCGGAGAATCGACCGCTGAGTAAGCTGCTTAAAATCGATTCGATCCCCCGGGCGATTCTGGTCACTCCAGAAGGAAAGGTCCTTTACGACGGTCATCCCGAGGATCCGCGAATGATCGCCGCCCTCGAGAAACTCGGCGTCACTCAGGGCGATTGACGCCGGCGATCGGGGTGGACTCGGGCGTTTAGCCCCGGCGAAGTTTTTCCAGTGCGCTGATGAATACAGACGGGCCGCCGGGCGTGTAACCGAGCTTGCCGATCACTTTCCCGTCACTATTCATGATCACGACCGTGGGGAACCCCTGGATGCCGAGTTCCTGCGCCAGAAGCGCGTTCTGAGTTTTCTGGGTCGGATCCAGTTCCTTTGCTCTCGGGAAGTCCACTTCGAGAAGAATGAGGTTTTCGCGCGCGTATTTTTCGAACTCCGGTGTATCGAAGACTTCGCGCTTCAGCCTGATGCACCAACCGCACCAATCGGAGCCGGTGAAATCAAGCAGGAGAAACTTTTGCTTGGCCTTCGCATCGCCCTGAGCCCGCGCGTAATTCGTCAGCCACAGCGACTCTGAGCCGGCCACGGGAGATGGGATTTGCTCATCCACCATCTTTCGAGAACAGCCGGTGGCGAAAAGCGCTAGGAGAAGAATGGCAGCGCCAAGATTGCTGAAATATCTCACGCATCAGCTTTCAGCACCTTGTCTCGGGCCGCAAGCAGGAGTCCGAACCCCGGGTCGCGCGCCGACCGAAACTTGATCGCTGCATCCGTACAGCATTAGCCCGGCGACAACGCGCCGGGCTAAGGGATTGGAAACACGTAAACTAACTTAAGCCGACTTGACGATGTGTCCCGAGACCAGCTTGGTCATCTC
>JBDUAH010000257.1:0-3940 GCA_040004745.1 Chthoniobacterales bacterium
CGTTGCTCGCGCTCGCGGTCACCCCGGTGGCAGCCCATTTCTCCCCCACCCTGCAACTGCTCGATCAAGCCCGCGGCGATCTCCGGCACGAAATGGAACTCGGCGCACTCGATTATCGCGAGCCGAGCCTCGTGTGGTACTTCCGAAAATATATCGAAGGCTGGATGGTGAACCTGAGCGAGACAAACTTGCCGGCGTTCTTCGCCAAACCCGGCGGTCGCGTCGCCGTTATGTCAACCGCGGTCGCGGAGAAAGTGTATCCGGTTCTACCGGTCGGCTGGAAAAGCTATCGCGCGAATGGCTTCAACTTCGCCACCGGCAAGGGCGTCGATCTCACCTTGATCGTGAAGCCGGCGTTGTAGCCACGTCCCTGCGGGACGTGCGGGATCGATCCCCACCTGCAATTTCCATCGCGCATTCCGCGATCCACGCCACCCCCGCACGTCCCACAGGGACGTGGCTACATTTGCGGATTGCAGGGCGTCTGTTAACCGTTGCCGACATGATCACCTATCTCGCGGGCAAGCTCGCCGCCGCCCTCCCGACGCAGGCCATCGTGGAGGTAAATGGTGTCGGCTATGAACTGCTGATCCCTCTCTCAAGTTACGATCGTCTACCGGCGGTAGGACAGGCGCTGCACATCCTCACGCATCTCCACGTGCGGGAAGACGCGCACATCCTTTACGGCTTCATGAGCGCGCCGGAGCGGGATCTTTTTCGACTGCTCGTTAACCACGTCAGCGGCATCGGTCCGAAACTCGCGCTCGCGGTCTTGAGCGGAATGAGCGTGGGCAATTTCAAAAGCGCGGTAGTGAATAACGACGTCGCCTCGCTCTCGAAGATCAGCGGGCTCGGCAAGAAAACCGCCGAGCGGATTGTGCTCGAGTTGAAGGACAAACTCGGCGTCTCCGCGGTCTGGGAAGCCGCCAGCGCCACGCACGCGCCCACTGCGGAAGAAAGCCAGGCGAACGAAGCGGTCCTCGCCTTGATCGCGCTGGGTTACAAACAAGTGGATGCGCACAAAACGGTGCGGGAATTGCAGGAACGGCAGCCGGAGATCAAATCTGCGGAGGAGTTGGTGAAGAATGCGCTGAAGCGAATGGCCGCTGGACGTTAAGAAGAGGAGAAGCGAGCACATTCAACGCAATGCCTAACGAATCCGAAAAACTCAGCGCCACCCAGGCCGCTTTCCCGAAGGAAGGCCTCTTCGCCGAAAAGGATTTCCTTCTCTCCCCCGAGCCATTCGCGATCGACCCCACGCTGGCGAAGGATCTGAAGCGCCTCGGCCATCAGCTCTTCGTTTTCCAGCGCGCCTGCAATCAGCTTTATCACCAGAGCGTCAAAGGCAAGCAGCCGGACTGGGTGGCTCGTTATCTCGACGCGGGAAAGCCCGCCGAACTGATCGAGTTTTCGCGCAGCAAACAATTCCGCGAGGATTTGCCGGTCGTGATTCGGCCCGACGTGATCCTGACTGAGGAAGGCTACACTCTCGCGGAGATTGACTCCGTGCCGGGCGGGATCGGGCTGACGGGATGGTTGAATCAAACTTACGCCTCGTTAGGCGCGGATGTCGTGGGCGGTGCGGACGGAATGATCGATGGCTTTGGTCGCACGCTGCCCGAGGGCGGCGACATCGTGATCTCGGAAGAATCGGCAACTTATCGGCCGGAGATGCAATGGATCGCGGGGCAATTGGCCGCGAAGCATCCGGAACACGAATGGCGCGTGGTCGATGCGGAAACTTATGAACCGGTGGCGGGGCGCAGCGTTTACCGATTTTTCGAGCTTTTCGATCTGCCGAATCTGCCGCGTGTTTCCGACTTGATGCGGGCAGTGGGTGAAGGTGAGGTGAAGGTGACGCCTCCGTTTAAGCCATTCCTGGAGGAGAAGATGTGGTTCGCGCTTTTCTGGCTGCAACCGCTGCGGGAATTCTGGCGACGGGAATTAGGCGACAAATATTTCACGAAACTGCAGGAGGTGATTCCCTACACCTGGCTGATGGATCCGACACCGTTGCCGCAACATGCGGTGATTCCGCGGCTGGAGATTCACGATTGGCGCGAAGCGGGAAAGCTGAGCCAGAAGGATCGCGAACTCGTCCTGAAGGTGAGCGGATTCTCGCCGCTCGGCTGGGGCAGTCGCGGTGTTTCCGTGGGGCAGGATTTGCCCGCGGCAGAATGGCAAAGCTTGATCGAGGACGCGCTCACGAATTTCGGGACTGCGCCGAAAATCATGCAGCGCTTTCACAAAGCGCGGTTGGTCGATCAGCCGTACTGGGACGCGGAGACTTCTGAAGTGAAGACAATGCGCGGACGCGTCCGGCTTTGTCCCTACTACTTCGTAGAACCGGAACGCGTCCAGATGCGCGGCGCGCTGGCGACCATCGTTCCCGCGGATAAGAAACTGCTGCACGGCATGCGCGACGCGATTCTCGCGCCGACCCAAGTGGCGGAGAAAGAATAGGCGCAGTCGATGGGTCAGTGGATTCAGTCACGTGTTCCTTCGCGGCTGGATCGTCTCCCGTGGAGCCGCTGGCATTCGCTGATTGTTTTCGCGCTGGGAGCGACGTGGATTCTCGATGGACTGGAGGTGACGCTGGCCGGCTCGTTAGGCGGAATTCTCACGCGTGCAGAAACGCTCGGCCTGACTGATACCCAGGTCGGCGCGAGCGCGAGCCTGTATCTCGCGGGTGCGGTTCTCGGTGCGCTCGTCTTCGGCTACGGCACGGATCGCTTGGGTCGGAAAAAGTTGTTTTTTATCACCGTCGCGGTCTACCTCGCAGCGACTGCCTTATCGGCCTTCTCGTGGAACTTCGCCAGCTATGCATTCTTTCGCGCGCTCACGGGCGCAGGGATAGGCGGCGAGTATGCGGCGATTAATTCGGCGATTGATGAATTGCTTCCTGCCCGTTTTCGAGGGCGCGTGGCGTTGATGATTAACGGTTCCTATTGGGTGGGTGCGGCCATGGGCTCGGGTGCGACTCTTGTCCTGCTCGATCCAAAGTTGCTGCCCGTGAACCTCGGCTGGCGCCTGGCGTTTGGTGTCGGAGCGATCCTTGGGCTGGTCGTGATTTTCTTTCGCCGCTGGATTCCGGAAAGCCCGCGCTGGTTGATGATTCACGGTCGCAACGAAGAGGCGGAGCGGATCGTGGACGAAGTGGAGCGCTCGATTGGGCAAGAGGCGCTGGCGGCGCACGACGAGCCGCCGATCCGCATCCACACGCGCACCCACACGCCGTGGCGGGAAATCTGGCACACGATCGTGCACGAGCATCGCCGGCGGTCTGTCCTCGGCTTCGTCCTCATGCTTTCGCAGGCGTTTTTTTATAACGCGATCTTCTTCACCTACGGCTTGGTCTTGATGCGATTTTACCATGTGCCGGCGGAGCATGTGGGTGGTTACCTGCTGCCGTTCGCGGCCGGCAACGTGCTCGGGCCATTCGTGATCGGGCATTTCTTCGACACCATCGGGCGCAAAAAAATGATCAGCACGACGTATGTAATTTCCGGGATCCTGCTCGCGCTGACGGCGTGGCTTTTCCAGGGAGGGATGCTGACCGCGCAAACGCAGACGCTTTGCTGGACCGTGATCTTTTTCGTCGCTTCCGCGGCGGCGAGTTCAGCATATCTGACGGTGAGTGAAATCTTCCCGCTCGAGATTCGCGCGATGGCGATCGCAATTTTCTACGCGATCGGGACCCTCGCCGGTGGAGTGGGCGCGCCGATCCTGTTCGGGACGATCATCGGCACGGGTTCGCGCGATGCGCTCTCGATCGCGTATCTGGTTGGCGCGGGCTTGATGATCGTCGGCGGGATCACCGAGGCCTGGCTCGGAGTGGCGGCGGAGCGGAGGTCTTTGGAAAGCGTGGCGACGCCGCTTTCGGCTCGGGACATTTAGGTTTTTTTAACGATCGCGGTGCGCGCGGCCGGGAAAAGATTGC
>JBDUAH010000258.1:0-3936 GCA_040004745.1 Chthoniobacterales bacterium
TCCAAAATTTTCGGCGCCGGGACCATCACGCCCAGATCGATCACCTCGTAATTATTACACTGCAGGACCACGCCCACGATGTTCTTGCCGATATCGTGCACGTCGCCCTTTACGGTGGCCATGACGATGCGGCCCTGCGGTTTCGCTCCGCCGGCCTTCTCCGCTTCCATGAACGGCATCAAATAGGCGACCGCTTTCTTCATCACGCGTGCGCTCTTTACCACCTGCGGCAGGAACATTTTTCCTGCGCCGAAGAGATCACCGACCACACTCATGCCCGCCATCAGCGGCCCTTCAATCACATCCAGCGGGCGCTTGCTCTTCGCGCGCGCTTCCTCCGTGTCGGCGTCGATAAAATCGACAATGCCTTTCACCAGCGCGTGCGAGAGGCGCTCCTCCACCGGCGCGCTTCGCCAGGCCTCCTTTTCGACCGGCGGCTTGTCTTTCGCTCTGACGTTTTCGGCGAAGTCGACCAGCCGCTCCGTCGCGTCGTCGCGCCGATTCAAAAGCACGTCTTCTACGTGGGTGAGCAATTCCGGCTCGATCTCTTCGTAAACCGCGAGCTGGCCGGCGTTCACGATTCCCATGTCGAGACCGGCGCGAATCGAATGAAAAAGAAACGCCGCGTGCATCGCTTCGCGGACCGCGTTGTTCCCGCGGAAGGAAAACGAAATATTACTCACGCCGCCGCTCGTCCGTGCGCCGGGCAGGTTGGTTTTGATCCAGCGGACGGCTTCGATGAAGTCGACCGCGTAGTTGCGGTGTTCTTCCAACCCCGTCGCGACCGTGAGGACGTTGGGATCGAAAATGATGTCGGTAGCCGGCACGCCCGCGGAGTCGGTCAGCAAATTGTAGGCGCGGGCGCAGACGTCGATCCGGCGCTGGAAACTGTCGGCCTGCCCGGTTTCGTCGAACGCCATCACGATCATGGCCGCGCCGTAGCGCCTAACGAGACCAGCGTGGCGCAGAAATTCCTCTTCGCCATTCTTCAGGCTGATCGAATTCACGACCGCTTTGCCTTGCACGCAGCGCAGTCCCGCTTCGATCACGCTCCACTTCGAGCTGTCGATCATGAACGGAATGCGAGAAATTTCAGGTTCGCTGCCGATCAGATTTAGGAAGCGCGTCATCGTCGCTTCCGAGTCGATCATTCCTTCGTCCATGTTGACGTCCAGAATGTTGGCGCCGTTCGTGACCTGCTGGCGCGCCACTGCCACTGCGGCGTCGAAATCACCGCCCAGGATTAACTTCGAGAAACGCGGCGAGCCGGTGATGTTGGTCCGTTCGCCCACGATCACGAAACCCATCTCGGGGGTGACGTTCAGCGCTTCCAGGCCGGAGAGACGTAAGGTCGAGGGCACTTCCTCGGTGTTGTTTCGCAATTTCCTTGGCGGAAGGCCGCGGACCACGTCTGCGATGTGTCGGATATGCGCCGGCGTCGTGCCGCAGCATCCACCGACCACATTGAGCCAACCGTTTTGCGCCCAATCGCGCAACTGCGGCGCCAGGCTTTCTGGCGTCTCGGGAAATCCAGTTTCCGAAAGTGGATCGGGCAAGCCCGCGTTCGGATACGCGCTCGTGTAGAGCGGTGCGTTGTGCGCCAACTCTTCGATGTATGGTCGCATTTCTTTCGGACCGAGCGCGCAATTCAACCCGACCACCAACGGGCGTGAATGCGCGATGGAAGTGAGAAACGCCTCCACCGTCTGTCCGCTTAACATTCTCCCGGACAAATCGGTCACCGTTCCGGAAACCATCAGCGGCACCGTCTTTCCCGTTTTCTCGAATGCTTCCGCGATCGCGAAGAGCGCGGCCTTCGCATTCAAAGTATCGAAAACGGTTTCGACGAGAAGCACATCGACGCCGCCTTCGAGCAAACCAAAAACCTGATCGGCGTACGACAGCCGAATCTGATCGAACGTGACCGCGCGGAAACTCGGATCGTTCACATCCGGCGAAAGCGAAGCGGTCACCGGCATCGGCCCGAGCGAGCCGGCCACAAAACGGCGCTGACCGCTCTCGCTTCCGACTCGGTCCGCTGCGCGACGCGCCAGTTGCGCGGAAACTACATTCATCTCGCGCGCGAGATCTCGCAGGGTCTTGTCGCTGACCACGCGATGGAAAAAGTCCGGATCCTTCCGGCCGTTTGGCGGATCCTCTTGAAAAAGGAAATCGTGCAGCCCGATTGTCGTCGCGCTGAAGGTGTTCGTCTCGATCAGATCGGCGCCGGCCTCGAGATATTGCGTGTGAATCTCCTCGATCACGGACGGCTTGGTCAGCAGAAGAACTTCGTTGCTACCTTTAAGATCCTTGCCCTTCCAATCCGCGAAGCGTTCTCCGCGAAAATCCGCTTCGCTCAATTTATAGCGCTGCACCATCGTACCCATGGCGCCGTCGAGCACGACGATGCGCTCGCGCATTAGCGCCTCGAATGGATGCAGGATTTCCGCGGACATAGCGGCGGAAAACTAATCCGAGGGGAGGGGAGTCAGCAAGGAACAAATCTACGCATCATGATGCGTGGATATGTTTAATGGCCGTCGTTCCCAGGGCCGCTTGTTCCGGCTCGTCCCGTGGAGGCGGTGCGAGACTGGCTACTGGAAATCCCACCACCGTGGCGTTCCTCCAAAATCGCTTCCGCGATTCGTCCCGCGAGCAATTCCCGGTAAGCGGGGCTGCCCACGCGCCGCGCTTCGCCGCGATTGCTAAGGAAACCGCATTCCACCAGGACGGAGGGATAGACCGAATTCTTGATCACGCGGAAATTTCCCTGCTTCACGCCGCGGCTCTGCGTTCCCGGCAGCGAGCCCAATTTGTTTTGAATCCGCATTGCCAGACTGCGGGCATATGGGGAGGCGTAATACGTTTCGATCCCGCGAAAACCACGTCGTCCGGAGTCATTAAAATGGAGACTGACGAAGATGGAATTGTCCTGCCGATTGCCGATCGAGACGCGTTGATCGAGCGGAATGAAAACGTCCGACGAGCGCGTCATTACCGTCCGGAATTGCGCGGCGCGTAGTTTGCGATCGAGACGCTGGGCCAGGTCGAGCGCCGCGACTTTCTCGGCTGGCCCGTAGCGTCGAGAGGCGCCGCTGTCTTTACCGCCGTGTCCCGCGTCAACTACCACCGTGGTAAACGTGCGACTGCTGTCCTTGCGGTTAGCCATTTCGGTCGTCGAACAACTCGTGAGCGCAGCGGCGGTAACGCAGAGAAGGAGGTGGCAAACGATGCGAGGCATCTCGACCCATAGCTCATCAGGAAGGGTGTGTCACCGACTTCGCGCAGCAATCAATGACCTGCCGCGACGAATGTTCCGACGTTCGCCATTGTGAATGCGCAAAAAGGGAAAAAGCCCTTGTGTTTTGAGTATGCAGATTTAAAGCCACTACCAGGTTTATGGTCATCCGCTTTGCAGTTTTATCGCTGGTTCTCGCGCTCAATTTTCCGGGCTGTAAAAAGAGTCCCGAGGTCGCGGCTAACAACAAACCAGGGCTCAATTCATCGCCGGCACCCGCGGTCGCGGTCGCACCGACGCCGGCTCCCACGCCCATCGCACCGCCGATCGATCAAAACGCGCAGGTGGTCATTTTCGGCTATCACCGCTTCGAGAAAACGGTGCGCCGGCCGGATACGGAGATGACGCCGGAGATGTTTGAGGCCCAGATGAAAGAGTTGAAGGATAAGAACATTCCGGTCATCGGGATGCAGGATTTTCTAGCCTGGAAGCGTGGGGAAAAGAACATCCCGCCGCGGTCGGCCGTGATCACTTTCGACGATGGCTGGAAGACGCAATACGAAGTGGGCTGGCCGATCATGAAGAAATACGGCTACCCGTTCACGCTCTTCATTTACACCGAAGGGGTCAAAGGCGGGAAGTTCGGCGGCGGCGCGGCCATGAGCTGGGAACAACTGGCCGAGATGCGCGACGCCGGG
>JBDUAH010000259.1:0-3935 GCA_040004745.1 Chthoniobacterales bacterium
AATCGTAATTCGAATCGCTCAGGAGCCGGTAACCGCCGCGCGTTCCGCCCCACGCTGGATTCGTGTAGCAAAGCGCTTCCGGCCAGACGCGAATCGCGGCCGCCGCATTGCCGAGCAAACCCACGATCATGCACGCCACCAAAATTATGCGGAAACGTTTGCCTAACGATCGGTGGACTTGCACGAATGCCGCCGCCCCGCCGACCGCGAGGCAGGCGAGCAACGGCAACATCAAGCGCACGCCGATTTGCACGCGACTGTTGAGGCTGAAGACGAGGAGCGCCAGCGCCGCGAGACAGGCCCAATTCCAGAGTGCGCGTGGCCGAATGAGCGCGAGAACGAGCGGCAACAAGAGAAGCGGCAAACTGGTTTTGATGCTGAGCGCGACCGGGAAATAATACCAGATCGCGCGTCGATATTCCTGCCCGAGCAGGAACGCGCCATGGCCGCGGATGTTGTGTTTGATCTGCTGCACCAAGCCTTCGCCGGCGTTGGAAAAAATGCGGAGATGCTCGGAGAGCCAGAGCATCGAATCGTGAGCGAAGCCGGGTGCCAGCGTCTGCGCCCATTTTGTGAAGGAGGCTTCGCGCGACCACTCGCTCCAGCAATAAAGAAACGTCAGCGTTAATCCCCCGGCGACGATGGCGCAGACATCGCGCAAAAATGTACGCCCCGCCGGAACGTAATCGCGCCATGCTTTCAAGTCGCCGCGCGCGACCACACGCTCGATTTCGATCGCCAGCATCCCGAGGCCGCCAAAAATGAGCGTGGAGGCTTTCGCGAGCATGGCGATGGCGTAAAGCAGAGCCGGCAACGCGATGCGCCACGGCCAGCGCCGATCACGATGGGCGCGAAATTCGAAGAAGAAAACCAGCAGGCAGGCGGTGACCGCGACATCCGTGGTGGCCAGGCTGGCGTGCGCCAGGAAGACCGGTTCACAAGCCAGAATCGCCACCGCTAAACGTCCAGCCCAAGGTCCGGCCAAAGCGCGGCCGGCGCGCCAGGCGTAAACGAGCAATGTCCACCAAAAAGCCAGGGTCACGATGCGCGTCCACGGCAGCGCCCAAGGTAAATCGCTGACCGGATCGATCGGGACGCCGCGCCATTTTTCCCAAAGGAACAGCGGCAGCGTTTGCAGATCGATGGCCAACGGCAGCGTGCCGAGACGCATCAGCGGTTTGGTCGCCCAGGTGCACCAGTGCTCCAGGCCAAGCTGCAGATAGGTCGGCTCATCGAAAGTGGCACTCAAGGCATACGCCGCGGTGACGCACCACCACGCAGAAGCCGCGCCGAAGAAGAGAAGCCAGGAGACGTCGAGCAACGTCAGCTTGCGATCATTTGCGCTGGTCATGAACGAGTCGTCCGACCGCGCGACCAGCGACGCCTAACGACATATCGGAACGCTTCCAGCGCGATCGCGCCCGACATTTTGGATTTCCCAACCCGGCGATCGATGAACGTGATCGGTAATTCTTCGATCCGCGCGCCGTTTTGAAAACATTGATAGGTCGTTTCGATGAGGAAGGCGTAGCCGATGAGATGGATGCGGTCGAGATCGAGTCGAGCGAGCGCTTCGCGGCGGTAACATTTGTAACCCGTGGTGCAATCGCGCACCGGCAGCTCGAGGAAAGTGCGCGCAAACCAATTGCCGAAACGACTGACGAGACGCCGGCTCATCTTCCAATCCGGGGTGGAGCCGCCGGGGACGTAGCGCGAACCGATCGCCAAATCGCAATGCGAGAGCGCGCCGACGAGTTGCGGCAGATGTGCCGGATCGTGCGAGAAATCCGCGTCCATCCCAATGATGCATTCGTAGCCCGATTCCAGCGCATGGCGGAAACCGGCGATGTAGGCGGTGCCGAGGCCGAGTTTGCCGCGGCGCTCGAGCAAATTGAGTCGCGGATCGGCGGCTCCAATTTCTGCCACGAGTCGTCCAGTGCCATCAGGCGAGGCATCGTCGACGATCAGGATATCGCAGGCCGGCAGGTGGCTGTGAATGGCGGAGATCAATTCGCGAATGCTCTCGCGCTCATTGTAGGTCGGAATGATGACGAGCGTTTTCATTCACCGCGGCGTGACGAGGAGGACCGAGGTGCGCTCAAATTCACGCCGCTCCACGATGCGCCAATTCTGCAGTTCGCTCGCGATCACTTCGTCGCGCGTTGCGCGCGGGTGGCCGGAGACGACGACCCAAACGCGGGGAGCGCGCGGGACCTGCGCGAGGCCGCCTAACTCGGGCGAAAACTGCGCGCCGAGAAAGCGGAAATAATATTCATACTCCCAATGATTTGCAGTGACAGGCTCGTCGGCCTGGCGATGCGAGAGCACATAGGTGGAAGCCAGATCGGTCGCCGCGCGCGGCCATGGCACGACCGTCCGATAACCAGCCAGACCCACCGTGGCGACAAGAGGAATGGTGATGAGCACGAGCGCGAGAACCCTGAACGCGACCGCGCGTGGACGCCACCGCACGATTTCATCGACACCACTGCCGACCAGCAATGCGAGGGCCGGCATGGCAAAGACCATCGTGCGCGCGCCGGTATAGGGATACGCTTTGGCCAACGCGGCGGTGAGCGCGAGGAGCATCGGGACAACCGCGAAAGAGAGGAGTTCGTGTTGGCCTCGCCGCCACCACCAGACTCCGCCGACCACAGCGGGAATAAGCAAGAGTCCACCAAGCGGACGTCCGATAAAATCGAAAACGCTCATCGTGGAGCGGGCGGCCCAGAGCGGCAAGGTCCACGGCCGCTGCCAATCTGGAAACGCATGCACCCAGGCGGAATCCATCGCGGGGCTGCGCTGGGCGCGAATGGTGAAAAAATAAAAGACCGCGAAAGAGAGCGCGACGGAAAACGCGAAGAGTCCGGCGGCGGCCCACGCTCGATCCCGGCGCAGAGTTGGCCAAAGGGCGAGGAAGACGCCACCGCAAAGGAAGACTCCGGGATACGAAGAAAAAATTACCAGCGGCGCGAGCAACGCGAAGAGAAAGGCGCGGCGCGCAGATGTCCAACTCGTCGTTAGGCCGAGAGCGAGCAGCAGAATCGCGCCGACGAAAAAATCGGACGAGTAATGCCGCGCTTCCGCGGCGTGCCAAAGCAATCGATCGGAACAAGCGACGAGCACTCCCGCGCTAAGCAGGCCGACCGGCGCGAGCGTCATCCGCGCGGCCCGCAGGAAAACGATCAGGCCGGCGCAACTGGCGAGCAATGAAACCAATCGCAAGGCGTAGAGGCTGTCGCCTAACAAGAGGAAGGCGCATTTTTGCAACCACAAAAAAACGGGCGGCCCGGTTGAGGAGACATACAGCGGCCCGAGCAATTCGCTGAAGCTTTTACCAAGGATGTTGAGAACGTTGGCCGCTTCGTCGTGCCAAAGCGCCGGGTCGCGCGCGTAGTGGAAAAAGCGCAACGCGAATCCGGCCGCGAACAAGCCTGAAACGATGGCCGCATTATTTGCGAGTCCAGGTCGTGATCGTGCAAGCATGATTGGGAAGCGAATACTCACGAGAGCGAGAAAATTGCGGATTGGAACTGATGCTTTGCCCAATCTGATGAAAACGCCGCGTAATCTCCGGCCATGGGGATGTAATCGGGCGAGTCGGGCGCGATATCGATGAAGACCACGACTTCCGACCGGGTGGTTGCTGCCCACGAGGCGATGCCACGGAGCGCGCGCTTCCAAGCAATCTGTCTAACGAATGCCACAACACGGGTGCGGCTTTCGGCAGTCAGTTGCACGATTTCCGTAGCCGACACCGCGAGCACCACGAGCAGCCAATAGTTATACTTCTCAAAAAAAAGAAACGTGAGCGTGAGCGCAAACCATCTCCACGTCCGCTGCGTCTGGGTTTCCCGCGCGACAGAATAATAATAGAGCGCCGCCAGGGTGAGCGCGGCCCCGAGGCTTTCGAGCATAATGTCCAGCGCGTAAGC
>JBDUAH010000260.1:0-3934 GCA_040004745.1 Chthoniobacterales bacterium
GCTGCGCTGGAGAGAGACCGTGCGTTCGGTCGTGCTTTCCGGCGGAGTGTTTTCAGTTGCCACAATGGAGTCGGTAACTGGATAACTGGCTTTGCCGGGATAATCCACCAATTCCTCCGGCGCACTTATTATGGCTGTCGTTCTCGCCGATCTTCTGGAAGAGAAACACGTCACCTTGGAACTGGCCGCGCGGACGCGAGCGGAGGCGCTGCGCGAGATCGTGGCCACCATGACGGGCAGCGGCACGCTGCGAGAGATGGAAAAATTTCTCGCCGAAGTGGTCGCGCGCGAAGAAGTGCACACCACCTACATGGGGAACGGCGTCGCCTTCCCGCATTCACGCACGGAGTTGGCGGACGAGATCGTGCTCGGAATCGGGCGCAGCGCGGCAGGGATTCCATTCGGTGAGAACGGCGAGCTGGCGCACCTGATTTGCGTCATCGGAGTGCCCAAGAGGATGGTGACGGATTATCTGGTCTGCGTGGGAGCGTTGGCGCGCCTAACGAAAGATGAGAAATCGCGGCAAGCGCTGATGGCGGCGGAGAGTTCGGCCGATCTCATCGAGTTCCTGCGAGCGGGTTCACTCGAATTGTAGCCACGTCCCTGTGGGACGTGCGGCGGGGCGGCCCCATATCGAAAGACCACGGTCCCACAGTCGGCTACCGCACCCGCACGTCCCACAGGGACGTGGCTACAATTCGGCGCGTGCGCGTCTTACCGCGGGGCGCGAACGCCGCGGCAGCTCCGGCGCGGGATAATACCACTGATGCAAGCGCACCGGCGAAACGCCAAAATTGTAGAACACAATAAACAATGCGTTCCGCACGGTCATGCGCCACGCGCCCTTCTTTAAATGCTGGCGACCTGAGGAATGCACCGGTGGGTCGAGCAAAACGACCTGCCCTTCGCGACGCAATCGCTTGGAAAATTCCACATCTTCCATCAGCGGATAAGCTGCAAATCCGCCCATTTCTTCAAAAATCGTCCGCCGCACGAAGACCGACTGATCTCCATAAAGCGTCCCGCCATTGCGCGAGAGGAAACGCGCCACCGGCTCCAGCCACATCAGCCGCGGGTGCCGGCCATCGAACTTTCGATAAAACGCGCCGCCCATGATTTGCGGATTACGCATAGCCTGCGCGATCGCCTTCACATGCGCCTCATCCACGTGCGTGTCGGCGTGTTGAAAAAGAAGCACGTCGCCGTTGGCGGCTTCTGCCCCGGCATTCATCTGCGCGCCGCGATTTGGTGGGGAGAACTTGACCAGCGTTGCGCCCCATTTTTGCACGATCGGCTCGGTTTCGGCGCCGCGTGATGCATTCACGACGATCGTCTCGGTCACCGCTGGGATTGCCGCCAACTTCGGCAGGAGAAGCGCGAGATTCTCCGCGTCTCGCCAAGTGGGAATGATGACACTGATGCGCAGCGGTGGCTGGCCGCCAGGCAGAGGCGCCCTCACTCCGATTTTTTCAAAAGCTGATTGCGCGCGCGATCCAGCGTCCGGCGCTCGTTCGCGGTCAGACTGTTGATCCCCGACTTCGAGATCTTATCCAGCAACGGGTCGATCGATTCGTAAACGTTCTCCGGTTCTACCACGCGGCGCGGACTGGAGCGCGGGACGACGGTGAATTTCGGCTTCGGCTGAAATTTTTCCTTCACGCCCGTCCACCATTCTAATTCCGGCCCGACACCCCGCACGCGGAGGAAAATAAAGGCCGCCCCGATACTGAGCCAAAGCACGCTCAATTCCGGCCAGGCCCGCGCGGCGAAAAGTTGCAGGGTGAGAATGACGCCGAAACCGAGCGCGATCCATTTCACCATGATGCGGAGGAACATTTCCACGCGCGGATAAATCGTGGCGAAGGCAACGAAGATGCCGAAGTGCAGCGCGGACGATCCGCCGATCGCGGTCGGCTGCGAAAGAACCCAGACCGTGAGAAGCAACGTGGGCGCGAAAATCAAGATGAGGTAGAGAGCAATGAAAGCGCGCCGACCGATGAAGCGTTCCACTTCCCGGCCGAACATGAAGAGCATGTACATCTCAATCGCGAACCACAGCAGACCAGATGGCGGATGCACAAACGCGTAGGTCCCGAGTTGCCAGATCGAGCCGGTGAGGACCTCAGAACTGTTGAAGATGAGCTGATTTAAGATGCCCCCGAGACCGAACGCGCTGAGAAAAGCAGCCGCGATCGCGGCGATGGAATGGATGCCAACCAGAAGAGTCGTGACGTGCACCGGATAACGTCCAACCCAGGTCACCGGTTGGTAATCATCATGCGTAGTCACGCCGAACATGAGGCAATAAACGGCGCGGCGTTCCTGCGTGCAAGCGACGGTTCGCGCGACGCGCTGCTAAATCGTGTCCTCGTCCCCGACTCGTCGAAAGGAAGCGACGCGAAGGCGAATCTCTGAGGCAGCTAGTTTAACTTGGACAATCCCCACCGCGGAAAATACGGTGATGATTCCCCCAGTTCCTAAAATATGGACAACCTCGCACCTGCCATCACTCCGCCGAACGGCATCGGCGACTCGAAGCCTACCAATCAGTCTGTCCTCGATTGGGTGCACGAAGTCGAAACGCTCACGGAACCGGAGAACGTTTTTTGGTGTGACGGATCGGAAGAAGAAAACGCCTGGCTCCTCAAACAAGCCGAAGCGCAGGGCATCGTGCAGAAGTTGAACGAGGAAAAAGTTCCCGGTTCTTATCTCCATCGCTCGAATCAAAACGACGTCGCGCGGGTGGAGCAGTTCACGCTCATCTGCACGCCGACGAAAGACGAAGCCGGCCCAACGAATCACTGGGCCGATCCGGCTGAGACTTACTCAAAGCTCAACGGCATGCTGAAAGGCGCGATGAAGGGACGGACAATGTTCGTCATTCCTTACATCATGGGACCGCCCGAATCGCCCCTCGCGAAGGTCGGTTTCGAGATCACCGATTCTATCTACGTCGTGCTCAGCATGCGCATCATGACGCGAATGGGCGACGTGGCCGTGCAGCGCCTCGAAAAGAGTGAGAGCGGCGAATGGAATCGCGGCACGCATTCCCTTCTGGATGTGAATCCCGAGCGTCGCCTCATCTGCCATTTCCCGCAGGATAACGCCATCATCTCGGTCGGCTCCGGTTACGGCGGCAACGTCTTATTAAGCAAAAAATGCCTCGCCTTGCGCATCGGCTCGTATCTCGCGCGGAAGCAAGGCTGGCTCGCCGAACACATGCTCATCCTCGGCGTCGAATCGCCGGAAGGGGAGAAGCGCTACGTCGCCGCCGCGTTCCCCAGCGCCTGCGGCAAAACGAATTTTGCGATGATGATTCCGCCGAAGGAATTCGGCGGCTGGAAAATCACCACGATCGGAGACGACATCGCCTGGATGCAGATCGGCGAGGACGGCCGCCTCTACGCGGTGAATCCGGAGAACGGCTATTTCGGCGTCGTGCCGGGCACGAGCTACAAATCGAATCCGAACGCGATGAAATCGATCGAGCGCGACACGCTCTACACCAACGTCGCGCTCACTGACGACGGCGATGTCTGGTGGGAAGGCAAGGACGGCGAACCGCCCGCGCACGCGATCGATTGGAAGGGCCATGATTGGACGCCCGCTTCGAAGGATAAAGCGGCGCATGCGAACAGCCGTTTCGCGGTGCCGATGCGGAACAATCCCGTGCTCGATCCCAATGTGGAAAAAGGCGAAGGCGTGCCGATTAGCGCGATCATTTTCGGCGGGCGCCGCAGCGATACCATGCCGCTAGTTTTCCAGGCGCGCGATTGGGAGCATGGCGTTTACGTCGGCGCTACGATGGGTTCAGAAACGACTGCGGCCGCGACCGGCGCGGTGGGTCAGGTGCGGCGCGATCCGATGGCGATGCTGCCGTTCTGCGGCTACAACATGGGGCAATACTTCAAGCATTGGCTCGAGATCGGCCCGC
>JBDUAH010000261.1:0-3875 GCA_040004745.1 Chthoniobacterales bacterium
TGCTGCATTAGATCGATCAAGCGACCCGGCGTCGCCACCACCAGTTCCACTCCGGAGCGGAGCGCTTCGATCTGCGGCTTCTCGCTCAGCCCGCCCACGATCGTCGCCATGCGCAGCGGCAAATGCCTCGCGTAAGCGCGCACGTTCTCCTCGATCTGCATCACGAGTTCGCGCGTCGGCGCCACCACCAGCACGCGCATTCCCTGGCGGTTTCCTTCGCCCAGCCGACGCGCCAGATGATGGAGAATAGGCAGGACAAATGCCGCGGTTTTACCAGTTCCGGTTTGCGCGATTCCGATCACGTCTTTTCCCGCGAGAATCTCCGGGATGGCGGCCGATTGGATCGGGGTCGGTTCGGTGTAACCAGCTTCCTGGATGGCTTTAAAGATGCGGTCGTCGAGACCGAGAGATCGAAATGGCACTAGCCCGGGACTATCGTCCATCCCCACCCGATTACATCCGCTTTTTCCATTCGGCCACGGACGCGGGACTGCGGAAGCTTCTCGCAAAGAAAAAAGCCGGCCATTTCTGGCCGGCGTTTCCCTTTGATGTGAAGTCGCGAAGTATTACCGGCGGCCGTCAAAGCGGACATCGTGATGACGGTTGCGGTCGAAGTGCCGGCGGCGTTCGCCCCGGCGGTAGTGTCCGTGGATCCAGCGGCGTCCGCGCCGGTGGCCCGGTACCCAAATGTATTCATAGTCGCCACGATAATAACGGGCGCCGTGCGAGTAATACGGGCGATCGCCAAGCTCGATGGAAAATCCAATAGCCTGAGCGGCCGTGGGCAACGCCATCGTGAGAGCGAGCAGTCCGGTGAGAAGCAGCTTGTTTTTGATAATCATAATTTTCTTCCTCTTCGTATCTGACGGGTCTTTTGCGCGGATATTCATCGCGCAGGAGCCGTTCGCCTGCTTGTCGGGCGAAGCGCGGATGCTGAAACGCGCAAGATTTCGAACGGGAAGAGTCTGCACCTTGACGATTGAGACGCATCCGGTTTTCGAGCGGGGCTCGTTTCAATAGTATGGGGAAACTTGATGGGAAAAAAGTGGCGATTCTGGTCGCCGATGGATTTGAACAGGTGGAAATGACGAAGCCGCGCGAGGCGTTGAAGGGCGAAGGCGCGGAGACGACCATCGTCTCGACGAAAAGCGGTCAGATCCAGGGGATGAATCACGCGGACAAGGGCGATAAATTCGATGTCGACCTGACCTTGGAGAAAGCGAAGGCGAACGACTACGATGCGCTGCTGATTCCGGGCGGACTCATGAATCCGGATGAGTTGCGGTCAACACCGGAGGCGTTGGAGTTTACCCGGCATTTCTTTCGCACGGGCAAACCGGTGGCGGCGATCTGTCATGGCCCGTGGGTGCTGATCGATGCGGAGGTGGTGAAAGGACGGACGTTGACTTCCTGGCCGGCCATTCAGACCGACGTGAAGAACGCGGGCGGAAACTGGGTGGACGAGGAAGTGGTGGTGGACAATGGCCTCGTAACCAGCCGCAAGCCGGACGACATCCCAGCGTTTAATGAGAAGATGATCGAGGAGTTCGCGGAAGGAAAACACGCGAAACAAACCGAAAACACGGCCGAAGCCAAAGCCGCCGCCCCAGTCCTGGAAACATGAGCTACATCAAGCAAATGTTCGAAACGCACCCGGTGAATCCGTCCTCGGATCACGTGGTGAATATAGAGTGCATTACCGCCTGCTACGCCTGCGCGGAGGCGTGCAATGCCTGCTCCGACGCCTGCCTGGGCGAGGACGATGTAGCCGCGATGGTCGAGTGCATCCGCAATTGCACGGACTGCGCGGATATTTGCCTAACGACTGCGCGGAACGTTTCGCGCTTCACGCGGACGGATAAGAAAGTGGCCGGAGCGCTACTGCGGGCCTGCATCGAGGCCTGCAAGGCGTGCGGCGATACCTGTGCCAGTCATGGCGGGAAGATGCAGCATTGCAAAGTCTGCGCCGAGGCTTGCCGCCGTTGTGAGAAGGCCTGCAAAGCGCTTCTCGCGGAATAAGGCGTTCTTTTGCCTTGAACGCTGCCCGAGTGGCTGTGCGTTACGCTGCTTTCCGGTCGGAAGTCGTCGTCTTCGGAAAAGCGATGACGGGGGCCGCGCTTTCGGTCACCGGGCCGAGGCTTACCTCGTAGCTGAGTTTCCCCTCGCCGATCTCACTGAGTGCGATGTCGCTGAAACCCATTCCGGGAGGCGTCACGACCAAGGCTCGCTGGCCGCGGATTAATTGGCGCACACGCAACCGGACCATATTGATCAGGAGTTCGGTTTCGGGGACGCGAGCGACCGCGTTTTTAAGCAAGGTGGGATTCATATGGGGATGGATAGGCCTTCCGCTGGGAAAGCCGGCCGAACGCCTGTCCGGCGGGCGGCACAGTGGCCCAGTTTTCGTAATAGACGCTACGAAATCGTGAATTCATTTTCGTGGGGCGGGCTCGCGGCGGTTTGCATCTCGTGGCCAGACGTCTCCGAGCTTGGCGCGAGCGCGAGAAAAACGTAAGTCGGGAAGTATGGATGAAACTCGGACAAAGGTTCGGCCGCCCCGGCCCGACGACGAACGCTGGAGATTTTTGCGCGATGTTTTCGTGTTCCAGATCAAGATGCTGGTGGATAACGCGCGCGATTTCGCCCTCATTCCGGTGTCGCTAATCGCGGCGCTGATCGATCTGATTTTCCGCGGCGAACGCGAAGGCTCCCTCTTTTATCGAGTGCTGCGCTGGGGGGCGGAGAGCGAAAAGTTGATCGATGTTTATAGCGCGATCGAGCCACGGGCGGCCTTGCGTGATTCTGGAGAACTCGAATCGCGCAGCCTGAACCCGGAATACAGCATCGATGCCGTGGTTGCGCGACTGGAGCGCGTGGTGGTGCGCGAATACGAAAAGGGCGGCACGGCGGCGAGTATCAAGGCTGCGATGGATCGCGCGCTTAATCAGATCCATCAGGAGACGGGACCGGTGCGGGAGAAGGCGTCGCATTTGGTCACATTAGCGGCCGATCGCTTGCGAACGGCGCGGCCGGGCGATCTGAAAGACGAGGCGTAATTCGGCGCTTCGCTAAGGAGACAGCGATGGCAGCGTTGGATTCTCGCAGGGGATGTTTCGTCCCTGCGCGAAGACGAAGACTGCACTACTGTCGTCGCCATGAGATCGTTTTTCGCAATTTCCGTAGCTTTTCTCGCGTTGCTTCCGACATGGGCAAACGCCCGGGATGCGCATGAGCAGGCGCGGATCGATTTCCTGCTCCGCTCCGTCGAGACGGCGAAGGGTGTTACCTTCATTCGCAATGGCTCCGAATACGGCGGACCCGCCGCCGCCCAGCATCTGCGACAAAAACTCAACTACGGCGGCGAACGATTGAAGACGGCGGAGAACTTTATCAAATACTGCGCGACAGAATCGTCGTTCACTCATCGCAAATATAAGGTGCGCACGAGCGATGGAGTCACGAAGGACGCATCCGACTATTTCAACAATCTGTTGCGAGAGTTCGATCTGAAGCAGCCGAAGACTGCAGACGAAAAAAAGTAATGGGCGGCCGCAATTTTCAACGGGAGCGGTCGCCGTTGGCCCTCAGGGCGACCGGCGCGTGTCTCCTTTCCGCGGCCGTTCTCCTGAGCGCCTGCGCGCTCGGTGGAGGCCAGAAGGTTACCCAGGAGGTCACTCCGATTTACTCGGCGGCCTCGCCGGAATTTCGCCAGGCGACCGGTGCGTTGCTGGGCGGCAACTTTGTCGCGGGGAATAGCATCACCACGTTGGAGAACGGACGGGAGATTTTCCCGGCGATGTTGCAGGCGATTCGTTCGGCGAGGGAGACGATCAACTTCGAAACTTACGTTTTCTGGGACGGCAAAATCGCGAAAA
>JBDUAH010000262.1:0-3873 GCA_040004745.1 Chthoniobacterales bacterium
TAGCAGTCGGTGTTGGCGTAGGAGTCGGTGTTGGCGTGGGAGTCGGTGTTGGCGTGGGAGTCGGTGTTGGCTGAACTAAAGTCGTGACAGTGATAACGTTGGAATTGTCACTCGTCCCGTTGCCGTTGTAGGCTCGCACGCGATAGTAGTAAGTCGTAGTCGCGTCCAGACCGCCGACAAAGGTGTTAAGTACATTGCCGACATCCAGGTCCTGGTAAAGGAACGTTCCGTTTACATAGTGGGTGAAGTCAATGTCGGTCGCGACATCGAGCCGATAACCAGTGGCACCGCTCGCGCTGCTCCAGTTCGCTACGAAACTAGTACTCGTCACACCTGTCGCCGCATTCGCCACCGGTGGATTGGGCGCTCCGCCCCCAGTGGTCGAGATTTCCCACATGCTTCGGCCGTGCGTTCCGGCGCCCAGAATTTGAAGGCTACTGTTAAAATGAACTTGATAGATTTGAGCGTTGGGCAACCCTGCGCCCAGCCGGTCCCACGTGGTTCCGTCATTCGTTGTGACATAGACACCGTCCTCGGCTCCGGCATAAATAGCGCCCGCCGTTGTGTTGAGCTGGAGTGACCAGACCGGCGCGGCCGGCAGATTACCGCTGATGTTTGTCCAATTTGCGCCGCCGTTGGTCGTCTTGTAAACGTTGCCGCCGACCGTGAAGGAAGCGACTGCTGCATAGGCTGTCAGGTTGTTGGCAGGGTCAACCTGGATGTCCTGGACAATGCCGGAGACCGGGAGATTGCGCTGCGTCCAGCTAGTGCCATGGTCGGTGCTGACAAAGACGTCGGTCGGGCCGAAGCCACCGGCGTGCACTGACGCATAGACCGTGTTTGCATTCGAAGGCGCGAGGCCAATCGCGTTTATAAACTTGCCGTTCGGGTTCCAGCCAGCGACTCCCGGCGTGCTAATCGGTATCCAAAGGTCAGCTGCGTTAGTGGTCTCGTACACTCGATCTCCGCCAGTTAGAAGTCGATCTCCATTGCCGGGATCAACAACAAACGGCGGGTAGAATTGGAAGGTATTGGTATTAACAAAACCGGTGGTCTTGCTGGCCCAAGTCGCGCCGGTATTATCGGAGCGCCTAAAAAAGCTCGCCGCCCCGAAACTCGCGACTGGAGCAATATGGTAGGCGCGCGTGCCGGTGGTTGAGCTGAACTTGGCGAGTCCACCGTCGCCTCCGTCCGTTTTAGCCCAGAGTGGCGCACCAGTGTAGATTTCGGTGCCATTGTCCTGGCTCCCTCCAATGGCGCTGTTGGCGTTGGTCGGATGGACTCCAACGCCCTCGAACTGGATCGTTTCGAGGTTGCCGTTAAGGTTGACCCAGGTAGGACCGGTCGGCACGGCCAAGCGATAGATACCGCCGTCATCGCCGTCCAGCAGCAGGCCGTTGGCGTCAAATGCTATGCCATGATGGTCCGCGTGGGGCGAAACCGCTCCCCCAGAAATGTCTGTCCAGTTGGCGCCGCTGTTCGTCGATCTTAGAATACTGTTTGCGTTCGCAGAGCCGGCCACGTACACGATCGCCGAATTGGATGGATCGACAATCAGCGTGGTATCGTACCAGCCTTGGGCTCCCATGTAGTTTGGCGTCCCTGCGCTCAGGTCGGTGAAGGTAGCGCCTCCATCATCGCTGCGGACGACCTTATTTTTTGCGTACGTGCTCGGACTACTCGTAGTCACGTACAGGACCAGATGATTGCTCTTGGCCAGTGCGATTGCGAATCTGCCTTCACCGACACCGTTTGGAGCGCTGGCTAATAGAGTCCAATTGGTTCCTCCGTTCGTGGATTTGTATACCCCGTTTGCCGCTTCACCGAAATATGCACCATGAGCTGCGAAAATGGTGCTGGGAGTAGTTTGATCGATGACAACATCAGACCAAGGATAGGTTGAATCTTTCCCATCGGCGGCAGTTACGTTGGTCCAAGTCAGGCCACCGTCCGTCGTCCTGAAGATGCCGGTCGTGCCAGCCGCGATGACTCCGTTGTTGCCGAAATTGGCCACGGCAGCGTAAGCAGTATTTGAATCCGTCGGGTGAACGTCGATCTTCGAAACGGTTACGCGTGAATTGGTGAACAGGCCTCCAGGTCCGGCCCTTAATGTCCATGTGGCTCCCCCATCTGTCGAAGTCAGTATCCCGCGCCCGAAATTCGAATCGAGTGAGTTATTTGGCTCACCGGTGCCTGCATAGATCACATTAGCATTGCTCGGGGCGATGGCGATTGCCCCCACCGACAGAGTAGCCTGTGTGTCAGTGAGCACGCTCCAGCTGGCCCCGCCATTAGTCGTCTTCCACACTCCACCTCCAGCAGCGGCGATATAGATCGTGTTCGCGTCAGTCGAGTGGGCAGCGATGCCGGTAATGCGGCCACTCACATTTCCGGTCGACCCACCCGCGGCCAGCGGCCCGGGCCCGATCGCTGTCCAGTTCGCATTATCGAGCGAAACACCTGGGCCAGTCATTTGTCGAATTCGCGCTGGCGACACAGCTTCGTCCGCAGACCACAAGTCTATCGGGTAAGTCTGTACGGGTGGCGAAGATGGCGCCACAAGAGACCTCGATTCCTGGGAGATGGCGATGCCCAAGACCGTGTACATCAGGATAAAGATGATAAAGGCAAGCCGTGATGTGCTCTGGGTGAAATAACGAGGTTTGTTCTTCATGGGTTCGGGGAGTTCAAGGTTACGGTTATGCTACATCTATCACGCTGTGCCATCGGCTTTAACCGAGCGGCCACCTAAGGTCGTTCCGACCATTTCTTCTTCCGAAACGAAACGCGGCCGGATGCTTCTTCCAAGGCGGCGAATTGCTCCGGATGTTGCTGGTAATATTTTTGGTGCTCCGCCTCCGCTGGATAAAACTTGGTGGCTGGCAAAATTTCCGTGACGATTGGCTTATCGAATTTGCCTGAACGCGCGAGTTTTTCTTTCGAGATCTCAGCGATTTTCCTCTCCTGCTCGTTCTGATAAAAAATCATCGCCCGATAGCCTGGCCCGATGTCGGTAAACTGACCATCGGCCTGGGTCGGTTTGATTTGCCGCCAGTAAATATCGAGCAACTGCTCGGAAGAAATTGCCGCCGGATCGTATGTAATCTCAATCGACTGGCGATATTTCGTCCTCCCTGATTTCACCGTCTCGTATGTCGGATTCGGCTCAGTGCCGCCGCAATAGCCGACCACGGTTTTGATTACTCCCGGCGTCTTATCGAATGCCGGTTGAAGGAAGCGAAAAGAGCCGCCTGCAAAAATCGCGACCTGAGGGCGAGGCCGTGGCACCGGCGGATTCTGGGCTTGGGCGGAGCCGATAACAAAACCGAGAACAAGCAAAACCGGGGAGGTTTTCATCGCTCTCGATAAGCCGGGTCTCGGTCGCATGGAAATTAGTTTCACTAGCTTGTCTCGTGCGGTCGGCTAATCCTCTTGGTTATATTCAAAGTCGGTGAGGATGCCGGCTTCTTGAAGTGGAAGGTACTTGTGCGGGGCGCGGAAGTTCGAGGAAAAGGGTGCGGGAGGGCCTGAGGTAGGTAAAAAGGACGCCGATGAAAGCGCGCGGTCGCCGTGGCGCGAGGAGTGGGAGCCGCCGGGCGGGGTTGGATGGGGTGATTTGTTAGGCGGGATTGCAAACAGTTGGATTTTTTTGCGGGGTTTTGGTTGCGGGACGGTGAGGCGGGCTCTTTCGGAGGGATTCTCCCGGTATCCGCTCGCCGCTTTGAGCTTGCATCCCGCGCTGGTAGGGTCGCCTCCGGTAATTCATGGAAACTGACGTTCCGCCGGTAGTAGCAGCAAACTCCACGGGGGAGCCGGCGTCGGAAGCTTCGCCGATCGCTGGGTTTTGGCGGCGGATCGGGGCGGCGATGCTCG